>JBDRQK010000026.1:0-39121 GCA_043826315.1 Chloroflexota bacterium | reverse complement strand
ATGAAAGCCAGGCCGGAGCCGAGCACTCCCAGCCAGATGACCGCAATCCAGGTGATCGGCAGGGCAGGCATCCGGATCGGTCCTTCAAACATGGCTGTCCCGGCCCAGGTCAAAGCCGTGGCACTCACCAAGGGCATGATGCCGCGCACCAGACCGGGCACACGATCGGTCTTGAGACGGGCATAGACCATGGAGCCGGCATAGAAGATGGCTGCCAATAATACCGCTGCCTGCCCCCACATGGAGTTATGCGATCCGGGTTGAAGATCCTTGATCAGCAGGATCACCACGCCTCCAAAACCGATGATCAAGCCCAGGATGCGCGGCAGGGTCAGGCGGTCATCGTCCAGAAAGCTATTGGCGATCAGAAAAGTGAACAGGGGAACGGTGGCATTCAAAATGGAGGCCACCGCCGAGTCGATGGACTGCTCACCCCAGGTGATCAACGCAAAGGGTACAGCCACATTGGTCAACCCGAGCACAGACAGGGCTATCCAGACCGATCTCTGTCGAGGCAGGGGAGTGCGGGAAATAAAGACGACCAGCAGACCTATCAGCGCCCCGAACAGGGTACGCAAGGCCACCAGCAGGAAGGGAGAAAGCTCCTGGACGGCGATCTTGATCCACAGAAAAGAGGAGCTCCAGATGGCAGCGAGCAGGATGAAGGCGAACCAGTGTTTGGATTTCAATCAATGTCCTTACGAAATGGGGTGGTTAAGTTTAACACAATAACAAACAATATTATCAGTTACAATCAGATAACGAAAAGAATACAGAAACGGAGGGAGCACATATGAAAAATCCCAATCCTGCTTTTGGTGCTCACCTGGAACCATTCCATGGCATTCCCAGCTTTATGCGTCTGCCAGTCAGTCATGATTTGCAAGGTGTGGAGGTTGCGGTAGCAGGCGTACCATTTGACAGCGGCACCAGCTTCCGCAGTGGTACCCGCCTGGGGCCGCGTGCCATCCGGGCAGCATCTTTACTGCTGTGGGGTTATAACGCCGTGCTGGGAATTAAACCACTTGAACATCTAAGCGTGTTGGACTATGGCGATCTGGAAGTCATCCCGGTCGACATCCGCGCCAGCATGGAGAGTGTAACCCGGCAAGCAGGTGAAATTCTGGCTCAAGACGTGACCCTGATCGTGTTGGGAGGCGACCACTCGATCAGCCTGCCATTGCTGCGCGCCCATGCTGCCAAATATGGTCCGCTGGCAGTTGTTCACTTCGATTCGCATCCAGATACCTGGCAGGAGGAATTCAGCGGACAGCCATACAGCCATGGTACACCTTTTCGGCGCGCAATCGAAGAAAATTTGATCGATGTGAATGCTTATCTGCAAGTGGGGTTGCGCGGTCCGACCTCGGCTTCCAATGACCTGGAAGACGCACATAAATTAGGTGCTAAGACCATCACCATTGGACAGGTGTTTGAGATGGGTATCCCGGTTGTAATTGAGTCCATCCGGCAAACTGTTGGCACACGCCCGGTGTATGTTTCACTGGATATCGATGCAGTTGACCCAGCGTTCGCCCCTGGCACTGGTACCCCCGAAGTAGGTGGTTTAAGCAGCTTCCAGATGCTGCAATTAGTGCGCGGCCTGAAAGGTTTGAACCTGGTTGGTTTTGACCTGGTCGAAGTCAGCCCACCTTATGACCATAGCGAAATCACAGCCATTTTGGCTGCCAACCTTGTGTTTGAGTTCCTGTCCCTGCTGGCACTCAGAAAAAGAGATCAAGCCAAATTTGGGATTGCCACGTCACCAAAGAACAAGAACGGTGGCTCGCAATGACATGGCTGAGCAGCTACGATCAATTTAATAAAGGGCGACCAGAAGCCGATGATCAGCCTGAGGTCACCTATTAATCTATATTAACCTATCCTCCCGAAGATTTGGGTTCAATTCGAGCCGTTCATGAAAGAACCTTCGGGAGGTTTTTGTGGGCGCTTAGTAGGACGCGTTCGAGTGCGAGATCTCCAGGTCCTTGACGGACATGAACACCGGGACCACGATGGAGGATGGGTTGCGGGCACCGTAACTGGATGAGGTGTTATATGCTACGGTCTCTTTTGAAAGCCAGGCGACCTTCTCTCCAAACACATCCAGCAGGCTTTGGGTGAGGCGCACGTTGTAAGGCACCACCACGCTGCCATCCTTCTTAAATAGAAGGGCACCAAAGCGGGAACTGGCGGTTACCATCCCTTTGGTCGGATTTACGATATTCATGTAATGCAGGAAGGGGATATACAGGACGTCATTCTGACGCGGCAGCTTCACCAGCTCTTCCAGGGTGCTTACGTCGACATCACCGCCCGCCATCACAAGGCTTTTATGCGGGACAGTATGGCTGGTCGATTGGGTGGCAAATTCGTCGGCATCATCCTGCGACCAGGTGTAGCCCTGAAAGACTCCTTCTTTGAAGAGGGGGAACTTGCCACGGGGTTTACCCATATAATCCTGCTTCAATGGGAAGGTTTCCATGCGACCAGCATCATCGCTGAGCGTCATTTTATCAGAGAAGACGCGTTTACCGATCTGCTCTTCGCTCAAGAAGGAATAGCCGCGCTTCATCAAGCCACCGCTGAAACCGATATAGTTCATGAAGTTGAGCATATCAGCAATGGCTGCTGCACCAAAGACGATCTCGTATTTTCCCAGCGGAATCTGCTGAGGTGCATCCTTCTGGTAGCGTTCCACCAGGAAAGCCAGGTCCTTTTGCAAAGGAAGCGGGTCCAGGTCGGATTTACGCCAGGCGGATTGCTCGGCGGTCACTTCCCACTTCAGGCTGGCATGCGCCAGCACCAGGGTCACCTGAGCATCGGAAACCTTGAAATACTGGGCATGCTCCGAGCGGGTATTGATCTGTGCAAAAGTGGTGGCACCATTGGAAAATATCCCGGATAGCTTCAGATCTTCAGTCTCCAATCCGGCAGAGGCTTTATTAAAATACTCCAGGCGTTCTTCATTACTGATCTGCGCCAGGGCAGCATCATAACCTGTTTCGTCGATAAATGTTTCGCTGAAGGTCGGTATGCTCGGTTGGTAATTGAGGGCCTGGGCATGCTCCACCAGTTCGGCAGCAGCATCAATAGCCTTCTTCATCGCATCCATTTTTCCAAGGTCGGTGATCAATTCGTAGCTGGCACGTTTACGATCATCGTAGGCGGTCACTTCCAGGCGGATCAGGTGTTCGTTGGTATTCAAAGAGATGGCTGAATTGGCGAAGCGCATCAGGTAGCTATCTTCTTCATGGTAGGCCAGCGTGATCTCGTAACCTTTCTGTAGCGCATAAGCCCGCAGATCTTGTAATGTTTTAATGATTCTATCTTTCACGGTTATTCTCCTATGCGAACATTGTCGAAGCGGCAGACCGGGATACCATGACCCAATTGCATGATCTGGTTGGGCTGACCCTTGCCGCAATTATCCACAAACTTCACCCGCCAGGTGGATTTATCCCCAACTGCCGAAAGAGAGTTCCAGAATTTGACTGTATCACCTTTATGGGTGGGGTTTTTCACTACGTCGGTCACCTTGCCATCCTCCACCAACCAGCCGATCTCCTCCCCAAAATGGAACTGCTCACGATTCGAGCCGATCGACCAGCTGCGGTCACCATCCAGGATGATGCCCTTCTCCGTATTCTTGACGATATCATCCAATGATCCATCCAGGCCCGGGTCAATATTGATATTGGTCATGCGCTCGATGGGAACCCGGTAAAATGTGGTGGCACGGTTGGTGCCGCCGCTGCCGGAGAAGATGCTCTTGCGAGCTCTGGCGTTGGCTTCCTCGACCATCTGGCGACCGGTTATTGCGCCAATCAGGATACCCTTGTCAATGAGCACATTGTTCTGGGCGGGAACACCATCATCATCAAACCCGAAGCTGCCGGGGCTATTCACCAGGGTGGCATCTGCGCGGGCTGTCAGCTTGGGAGAGCCATAGCGCAGTTTGCCGAAGTCATTCAGCGTCACAAAGGAACCACCGGCAAAAGCCAGCTCATAGCCCAGGATGCGATCCAGCTCGAGGGCGTGACCGATGGTCTCATGGGTTTGCAAGTACATGATACCCGGCATCAGTATTACCGAACGATCTTCCTTCGGGCAATCTTCTGCCACCAATACCTGGTTGAGTTCCTTTACAATACGCTCGGCATTCTCATGGAACAGCTCCTTGTCGATCGATTCCCAACCACGGCTGTCACCAATACGGTCCAGTCGGAATTTGCGCTCCTGCTGGGCGCCCTGTTTATCCTGCCCGTCCACTTCCATCCCGGCGAAGACTTCAGTAATGAGTTTTTCGATGTGACTGCCTTCCGAATCCACAAAAACGATCTGCTTGCGCACGAAAGCCAGGGTGCTAAAACGCTGATAGACACCTGGCTGATCCAGTTTCTCATCCATCTCTTTAAGGAAAGCCACTTTTTCAGCCAACGGAACTTCGAAGGGATTAATCTCACAGGGGCTTTCAAATTTTGCCTGGATGCTGTCCTTCTCTGCAAGACGTATCGGAAATGTGACTCGCTCAGCTGCGATGCGCGCATTATCAAATGCCTTGTCATACAAAGTCGACAGGGAGCTGATGTCTGATGATGCAGAAAAACCCCAGGCACCTTTGTACAGCACACGGATACCGATGCCACTTTCGCCGGACATGGCGGTTGTTTTAAGGTTACTGTTCAACATCATCAGGAAATTGGCATCCTCGAATGGATACCAGCGCGAATCCACGTAGGTAGCGCCTTTGGCTTTGATGCGTTCGATCTGTTTCTCGATCTCATTTAGCATGCGTTTCTCTCCTTATATTTTAACCTTGGGGTAGATTACCCCGTTAGATTTAGAAATACAAACAACCCGCTAATTTTACCAGACTTGAATTCTTGTCAAAGTGTTGTTTGTAATATGAATAGGATTATCTTAAGGTTGCCTGTCGCTGGGAAAGCAAAACATTGAAAGGGATAGAATCGTGTTTCAACGGCTTGCGGCAGTTACCTGATAGGCAAGGAGACTGCTCATTTGCAAACCGAAAATTGGGTAGTTCCAGACCTACCTCTTTTTTGATCGGATCAGACAATCTTTTACCCGTATAATTAACCAATCACTGTTGGACTGAGCTGATTGATTTTGAAAATCCGGAAAAAATTCTCCCAGTTCTTTCCAATTTGAAAGGTTTAAAACATTGCAGGAAAATCAAAATAACGGTAATATAGTGTAGTTATGTTATTTTTCCAGATCTACTTGGTCTTAATAGCCTTGCTCTTGCCATAACACAGTCAGTCCAGGCCTGTCAGGTGAATCACACCTGCCAGGCCTTTTTTGTCCCACTCAACTGGTTGCAGTTGCAATCAGAAAATTATCACGTAGGAGAAAGAATGCAGACACCCTGGGAAGATCGCTATGCCTTTAGAACCAAACGCATGGGAAGTTCCGTTATTCGTGAACTGCTGAAATTTACACAACAACCCGATATCATCTCTTTTGCAGGAGGATTACCTGCACCGGATGTCTTTCCTGTTAAAGAGTTCCAACGAGCCTGCAATGCAGTTCTGCAAGGCCAGGGTGCAGAGGCTTTGCAATACAGTACAACCGAAGGTCATCCACCTCTGCGCGAGATGATCGCCCGTAATACAGCCCGCTATGCCATTGAAATTTGTTCGGATAACATCCTGATCACCTCCGGTTCACAACAGGCATTGGATTTGCTTGGGAGATTGTTCATCAATCGTGGTGATCGCGTCCTGGTCGAATCCCCCACCTATCTGGGTGCGCTTCAAGCCTGGAATGCTTACGGCGCTGAATATGTCTCTGTACCTATGGACGAACACGGCATGCTCACAGATGAATTAGAAAAAGCCCTGCGCGCAGGAGTCAAGTTCATCTATGTGCTCCCAAATTTTCAAAACCCAACCGGATCCACCCTCAGCTTGGAAAGACGTCATAAGTTGATTGAATTGGCAGACCGTTATGGTGTACCTATCGTAGAAGATGATCCTTATGGTCAGCTACGGTATGAAGGTGACCACATTCGCCCGATCATCGCGCTGGATAGTGACTTCCATCATAGAAATGGCGACACTTACAGTGGAAATGTCATCTACCTGAGCACTTTTTCAAAACTGCTGGCTCCCGGCCTGAGGTTGGGTTGGGTGATCGCTCCCCAGGAAGTGATCCGTAAGCTGGTCATGGCCAAGCAAGCTGCAGACCTGCACACTGCCACCTTCAATCAGGTAGTGGCACATGAGATCGGCAAGGATGGCTTCATAGATCAGCATGTCAAGGTCATCCGCAGAACCTACAAGGAACGGCGCGATGTCATGCTTGAAACGATGGCAGAATATTTCCCGTCGGAAGTGAGCTGGACACATCCAGAAGGCGGCATGTTCCTGTGGGGTATTCTTCCACAGGATATGGACGCAGCCGAAGTCCTCAAAGTTGCCATTGAACGCAAGGTGGCTTTTGTGCCTGGATTTGCTTTTCATGGCAACGGTGGCGGCAACAATACCATGCGAATCAATTTCTCTTTCTCCAAACCGGAGATCATCCAGGAAGGCATTTCCCGCCTGGGCAGGGTTCTTAAAGAACAGATCATCAAAAATTAAAATTAAGTTTTCAGAATTACCAAAGCAAATAGCGACACTCCAACAAAGCGTCGCTATTTTTTTACTTTGAATGTCCACATCTCAACAAGATTTCTACTAGGCAGCTTCAACCCGGGCAAGCTGGTCATGGTCCGGGAGAATCGTTTCAGCATCGCGCACTGGTTTAAAGAAATAACCGGATAACCCGACCATGGCAGCCAGCATCCCGGATATAAATAGCAGTACACCCATCCCGGCACCCGGACCTGTGCCAAACAACCCGCCAAAAAGACGGGACAATCCGGTGGAAGTAAGCATAGCTGGCTCCATTACATAGTCTGCCAGAACTCCTGCAATAAGGGGTGCAATCGGCTGGGTGAACCATGCAATCAAACGACGGGCAGAGAAAACCCGACCTTGCACGTCAGGTGCCACTTTTGCCTGCCAAATGGACTGATTTGAAGTGTTGACTAACGGATTAACCAACATCATCAGAACCATAAAAGGGATCCAGATAGATAAACCCTGTCCAAACCCCAGCATGGCAAAGAAAACCCCAGACATAAACCACCCCAACAGAACACCATGCACCTTTCGTTTAAAACCACCCCAGATACTCATAATAATGCCCCCAACCACACCTCCAATTGCTCCGGCTGTCTGAACAGATCCAAAGATCAGGCTGTTTTGGGCTGTGCGTGCCAGCAACATGGGTGCCAGCAATGTAAATCCCATCCCTGAGAATAAATTCCCTGCAAAAAAAATCATTTGCAATCCAAGCAAACTGGGTCGCTTGAAAATATATTTAAAGCCATAAGCAGATTCACGCCAGATGGAGCCTGACTCCTGCTGACCTTCAACCGTCTTCTCAGGTTGGGGGATGAAAACAAACAGTAATGCACCAATAGCAATGAAAAATGTGATCACATCGATCAACATGATCAACGCAAAACTATCAAAGGGTTTCGTGATCGGGAGCGCCAAGAGTATTCCGGCCAGCATTGGGGCTAAAACACCCGGTCCGGCTTCGAGCAAGGACATCAACCCGTTGGCACGTCCATATTGTTCCTTAGGAATCATGGTGCTAATAGCTGCTGAGTATGCTGGCCACTGGAAAGTATTTCCCAATCCATTGACAGCAGCGGCAACATACAGGTGCCAATATTCCAAATGACCGGAAGCATACAGGATAAAGATCCCCAGAGTGGAAACCACGGCCATCAGGTCGCTGATCATCATCATTAATTTGCGGTTATAGCGATCCACCATCACGCCTGCAATCGGTGATAACAATAGAAATGGTGTTATGAAGGCCACCTGCATACCTGCCATGGCTGTCGCGCTGCCGGTCTGCTTGTACATCCAGAGAGTCATCCCAAAACCAGTCATGGATGATGCCAGGACAGAGATGATCTGCCCCAACCATACGATAATAAAACCGACCATCCCCGTTGGCCGGCGTATATTGCTGGTATCTGTCGTTTCCATAGCAGGATTACCCGTTCAATTGTGCCAAGGCTTCTTCAACGGATAATTCACCGGTCTCAACTTTTGATAGAATATCAATTGAATTTTTTACAACAGGCTTAATTAATTCTCCATCACATTCCAGCATCAGATCACCGGATACGCTGTTCAGAGAAACTTGTACACCGCCGGTTCCCACCCGAGAAGTATGATTTCCATGGCTGTGTGATAACTGGTTTACTGGAAGATTGGTGGAAAAATCGCCACTGACACTATGCATTTCAACATTACAATTGGATGTAGAAGGTACAACAAGGCGAATATCCCCTGATACCGTGTGGAATTGATAAGGTCCTTCATCAGAAAACCCTGTTTGCAGAGTGATATCTCCACTGACTGTCTTGACATTGGCTTGAATAATATTGGAATCCTTCAAATTGATATCACCAGATACAGAATTAAGCTGACAAGAGCCTGTGAGTGATTCTCCGGAAATATCACCGCTGACCGTTTTAAAGACAAAATCACCTTCAAAACCGGATACTTGCAGTGAGTTGCTAACCCCATTTATGCAAAGTGAACATTTTCTTGGTGCTCTAACCACATAATCGACATCACAAACCTGAGTACCAAACAACCAGGTCCAGCCCGGGTCAGAAAATTTGGTAGAAATTGATACCGAACCATCTTCAGCTTGCACACATTCGATCCTGGTGCTATCTGTATCCCCGCGTCCGGGTTGTTTTATTGCCAGCACATGAATGTTGCCGTCTTCACCAGGTTCAATAACCACTGAACCGCTGATATTGTTGAGTTTTAGTTGTGCTGGTGAAGAAACATTAAAAGTAAATTCTCTTGATTCAATTGACATGAAAACTCCTTTAACTAACCCAGATGCAAGTGCTTATTCAACAAAGATCTCGACGTGTTCTCCATCTTCGTCATCCATAACATCAATGATCTTACCTGTCATTCCATTGCGAAGGGCGTCCATTACCTCAGACATATCCACTCCAGCAACCTCAGGTGCAAAATGAGCCCCTATTTTCATACCTGCATCGATCAGGCTGATCGGTATTTGAACTGTTGCTTTTGAGCGTCCAGTTGCCGTATCCGTGACACGTACACGCAGCCAGCGTGCCCCGCTAGCTGCCAGGCTGCCTCCCGAAGAGGCTTTCTGACTGACACTTAATGCGGACAGCAATTTAGCTCCCTCTTCTGCGCTCAATTTGCCTTCATCTATCATCTTCAAGATCTTCATCCGTTCTTCAGCGTTTGCCATATCCAGTCTCCTTACAAAAAGTAATTAATGTCTCTTGTATAAGTTTTGCCATGATGTTGTTTTCCGGTCAACCAATATACACCAACACCTTTTCACCATCATCGCCTTCATCTACATTCACTACCATGGGGTCATTGGAGTGTTGGATGGCTTCAAGAATCTGATCCACAGGGATTTTACCCAGACCCTGGATCTTATGACCAAAATTTCGCAAGAACCATGATGTCAGTGTCAGAGGCAGGGGGAATCCGATCAAAATCCGTTTTGGAAAATCACCAGGTTTTTGTTTAACGGATACAAATATCCAGCGAGCGTTTTTTGAACTCCACCCCAGGACGATGATAAAAACTCCCATGATGAAAATGGGCATACCCAGGCAATAGAACCAGGCACTGATATCCGTGGGATGTATGTTCTTATACATGACCCAACTACCAAAAGTTGTGATGATCACGCCGATCCAAAGGGGAACCATCCACAATCTGCGAGCCTTCTCCACAGTTTTACTGATTTCCGGGTCAGGTTCAGAAACAGGATGTTCCTCAGCATCCGGGGTAGATGTATCAAACTTAGTACTAACATTTGCTTCCATGCTGTCATCCTGCGGGTCATCCCCCAGGACCTGCATAAGTCGCAGACCTTCTTCAGGTGTGATCTTTCCATCTTCAATCATCTTAAGAATCTGGCTTCGTTCGGATGATGTCATATTATTCTCCCTGCCCTTCAAGCGCAGACAATAACTTTTCTGCATCAGCAGCGCTAATCTTCTTTTCCTGCAGCATTCTTAGGATAGTCAGGCGTTCTTCATCACTGACAGATTCGACTGGTTTTTTGCCGGAAGAAAAATTGAATATTTCAGTACCGCCAACTTTGATGCGTCCGGATACATGCCTGTCATGTCCACGCCTGGCACGCACTTCAGCAGCACGTCCTTTTGCTTCTGCCCGGCGCATGGCAGCTTCAACCCGTTCTTCAGCCCGGCGGGATAAGCCATCGGTTCTTAATTGGGCTTTTTCAAGTGCTCTTTGAACTTTAATATTAATGCGGTCATTCAAGCCTGTCAGATCATGCAGGAAAGGTGGAATGGTCGGGATAGGGGGAATGGGTGGCATCCCAAAATCATCCGACATACCCACGCCAAATTCTGCGGTTGAATTCCATCTTTCAGACTTGCTTGTAACCATCAGATCCCCACCTGCTGTCAAATAAATCTTAGCAGACCCTTCCCCTAAAGTGATCTTTTGAGTAGGGCTTTCTTCATCCAAGAATACACCTGGGAAATCCACACTTAAAGAATCCCAATCCATTGCTGCCAGGTGCAGCTCAGCGTTGGCATCCTCTGGCAGGTGTATAAGCAGATCTCCGTCGGCACTAATGTGATACTCCACTCCCGGTAATGGTTTAAGGTTTACAGCAGCATCTGCGCTTACTTCTGCAAAAACAGAACCGCGAACATTCCGCAGATAGAGATCGCCGTTCACTTTTTCCAGCCTGATATTTCCTTCCACATCCCGCAAGGAAGCATCCCCATTAATGGTAACAACCGTACAATCCCCGCGACCTTTATGCAAGTTCAGATCACCATTCACATTTTCCAAAGTAATACTTCCAATATTGCGTAAAGTCACATCGCCAGATGAAGTTTCCATTTCGGAAATTTCGACATCATTCAAAGATAGCTCTCCGCTCAAAGTTCCAAGTTTGACTTGTCCTTTTAAAGCCTGCAGGCTGGCATCTCCGGACACATTTTCAACAACCAGACTCGCCAGGCGTGGTATGTAAAGGATCAGATCATCATCGCAAGAGATGGCATAATTTGATCCATCTGCCTCTACTTTCAGATTATCTCCGTTCGTTTTTGCCATGATCTCAGCCCGTTCCCAACCAGCTACCCGCAGGTCACCAGCCACAGATTCCACCAGGATTTGTGAATTGGTTTCAGCTTGCAAAGTTTTCTGTTCCATGCTTCACTCCTCTCCCTGTAACAAACGACGCGCCACATCAGCAGTGATGATACCTTTATCTAATTCTTCCAAGATCTTTAAACGTTTTTCTCCCGTGATCTCAGGGATCTCCTCATCCTTGCCAGGCTCATATCCCATGGCACGTATGACTTCATGCAATCGGTTGCGAATGGTTGGGTAAGAGAGGCTGAGTTCATCCTCCATGCGGGTGATCTTACCTTCACAACGTACAAAAGTTTCCACAAAATCCAATTGCTCGCTTGTCAATCCAGGGAAAGCCCCATTCGTAAACCGCCCTTCAATGGTTGTATCACAAGCAGGGCAGTATAAACGGGAAACCACCAATTCAGAATCGCACACTGGGCAGGTACTCAAAGATTGTTTCATAAACTCACCTCTTTCAATTTTAGAATCGGTTTTTCAATGTCATTTCCTATTTGCTGTTACCGGGAAATAATATCCAGATCAGCAGGGAAGATTTGTTCTCAAAGGAAACGGATATGTTTCTATAAATATTATACCCTTAAAATTAAATTAGTCAAGCTCTTTTATTAATATTTACAATAATTAATTCAATTTTATTGAGTATTAGGATTATTTCATTAAGAATCAGTAAGGTTTTTTATCCATCTGTCCGTATCCAGCATCTTCAGTCTGGATTAAAAAATATTGGATTTGGTTTCTTGAAAAGAAAGATCGTCATCGAATTGGCTTTTTTGATTGTCAAGCTGTATTAGATTAATATAATCCATGCTTGACACAGAACGTATGTTCGTGTTATTATTAGCACATATGAGCGAATAGCTGGAAAGGAAGGTTGTTATGGTAAGACCACGCAAAGTCAAAAACGAACGACACCAAAAAATATTGGATTATTTGTCCCACCGTCAGGAGAATAATGGATACCCACCTTCCATCCGCGAGATCGGAGAAGCAACCGGGATATCTTCCACATCCGTGGTTACATACTATCTCAAGCAGCTCGAAGAATTGAATTTGATCGAGAGGGATCACAATGTATCACGTGGTGTCCGCCTTAATTTACCATCCAGAAAAGCCAGCGAGCGAGTTGCTCAAGTTGCAAAGAATATTACCAGCAGTATTAACGAACTATTAAACATACCCATCATGGGAAGAATTATCGCTGGTGAACCTATTCCTATAGCTGCTTCAGATTTTAACTACTTTGATGCAGAGAGTAATATCCAGATCGCACGCAGTCTGTTATCTGCCAAAGAAAAGACCAGCGAGCTTTTTGCTCTCGAAGTTGAAGGCGTATCGATGATTGATGCCATGGTTAACGATGGCGACATTGTTATCATGAAGAAGGCTCAAACCGCTCAAAATGGAGAAATGGTGGCAGTATGGTTAAAGGACAAGGATGAGACCACTCTAAAATACTATTTCAAGGAAGAAAAACGAATCCGCTTACAACCAGCCAACCCTACCATGCAGCCTATTTACGTGGATAGTACTGCCGATCTCATTATCCAGGGAAAAGTCGTCATGGTCATCCGGAAATTGGACTCACTGGCAGCCTGACCAAAATATCATTTTAATTAAATCAAAAGAGGTCATCCGATAATAAACAGGATGACCTCTTTATAGTTTTAATTATATCATTTTAGGATAACATCCACCGAATCCATTGATAAAATTGAGCCATCTGCCATGCTGATATCGATGATCTCGATCCGTATCATTCCCGGATTGATCGAAGAACTGGATAGATCCACCATCGTATCAAAGGTTCCCGGAGCACCCATACCCGGGGAGTTTACCTGTATTGGACCCTGGTAGGCCGGGATGTTATTGGAATCCATAATGCGTACAACCAAGGTGTTTTCAAAAGGAGAAATGCTCACCCAGCCTGTTATCAGGACCTGATTGGATACTTCTCTGTTATTGGTGGGTGATTCAATAACTATCTTGCGCAATCCCCCCGCTGATGTTCCACTGGTGGCATGCACCTGAACCAGTCCGGGTCCCCAATAGAATCTAAAGGATTGGGTCATGACCTGACTGGGACAACATAAGGCATCATTTGGTGCATGGACCAGTATATCCAAATTAATGAGGCTATTTGTTATCCCAATCGATTTTACAACCACACGATCTCCCAAAAAATATCCACTGGAAGGTGAAGGATGACCATCGCTGTTGAAAACTGGAACCAGGTACTCATACTGGCCGGTGCCTCCATAATTTTCTGCCAGTATGATGGCTGCATCCAGAGTCCCGTCCGAATTCAGATCTCCAAAAGCAACTTGATCCAACATGCTGACAGACAGATAATCTGCTCCTGAGCCTGTTTCATATCTGCCATCTACAAGGTTGACCAGGGTCATTCCATTTTGAGCCTGGTATTCTGCATTCTTGAGCATATCCAATATTAAGGGCAATGCTGTGGGCTTAACTGGAGTCGAACTTGTTGTAATCTGTTCCTGGCGGAGTTGTCCCAAAGGAAGATTACAACTCACCAAAACAATCATCAGTAATAAATACATGAGGAAGGATCGAGTTTCCTTCATATTCACCTATACTCCAAATTATTACGGAATCAGAATATTCCAGGTAGAGCCACCATCCAAGGTTTTATAAAGCGTATGGTGAGTGGTTGCATCACCCGTCAACATCCAGCCTGTCTCACTATCAACGAATTCAATTTTCATTAGTTTTTCAGTAACGTTAATATTGGTTGTAATCTGGTTCCATGTCAGGCCACTATCATGCGTTACATAAATATCTGCTCCACCATCCCATACGAAGATGTCATTAATGGAAGCAAGTGAATATTGTCCATTACTAATCAGCGGAGTAGTTGAAATCCAGGTAATACCACTATCATGGGTGACAAAAAAGACATAACCAGAGTTTTCCACAAACAGGCGAACTGGTAATAATCCATCCACAACAGAAAAGAATTGGGCAGTTTCCACTTCAGTCATGGCAGTTTCGTATCCACCAGGCAGATTGATATGCTGCTTGACCCAGGTATAACCACCATCCAAGCTGGTATAGAAATAGACATTCCCATCCATTGGGATACTTCCTCCGACCCAGCCATGCAAGCTATCCAAAAAAGAAAAGCCACTTTTTTGCCCGCTAAATGGCAAGGTATTGACATCATCGCCTATTCCAGGCTGCATGATGTATACCGGTTCCCAAGAGACTCCTCCATCCGTGCTGGAATAGACATCAACCGCTGAAGATCCGGCTGCTGCTCCACGCCCAACCAGAATAAAACCGGTTCTATGGTCGATAAAATCGATCTGACCTCCAGCAAATGGAACAGCTACCGAAGACCAATTTAGACCACCATCTGTGGTGACCATGAGCGTACCGTTCAAGAAATCCGGTCCAGCAATCACCACCCAACCCGTATCAGGGTCCAGAAAAAATATACTGGCTGAGTATCCCAGGCTGCTAACACCCGGTGGGGTTATGTCATACCAGGTCAACCCACCATCCAGCGTACGAACCAGGCTTGTCTCTGTCACTCCCCAGCCATTTTCCAGGTCAAACATGCTGAGATCGATCAGAGAAGGGCTGTTTATAGATTGCATATTTGGCAGAGGCACAATAACAGGATCCGGAGTAGGGAATCCTGTTATTGTGCTCGTAATTGCAGCCATTACAGGCGTCGCGGTGACAGAAGCTGGTTCCGGAATTATGCGAGAGGAGCAAGCCAAGCCTGCAAATATTATTAACATCATTATTGATAGTAATTTTAAAGTTATAGAATTTATCCGCATATACCATCCAACAGTAGAGTGTTGAACTAAAAATCAGGATACTTTGGTTGTTCCCGTGTGAATCGGTAGACTATACCGGGATCAAAAGGCTCACTTCCAAGTATTAGACGAAATTTATTTTCGAGATGTTCCCAACGTTGGGTAAAAGGTTTGGCTATTGGATTTTACCCAATCCACTCAATAATGGTTGCTTCACCCTGACCGACACCCACACACAATGTAGCCAAACCGTAATATGGTTTTTCCTGGTCCTTAGCCCGGCGTTTCATTTCGTATAACAATGTGGTTAGAATACGAGCCCCGGAACAACCCAATGGGTGTCCGAGTGCGATGGCTCCCCCGTTAACATTGACAATTTCCGTATCAAATCCCAACTCCTGTATCACCGCCAAGGATTGGACAGCAAATGCTTCATTTAGTTCGATCAGACCGATATCAGAAAGTTGGAGCCCGGCTCGTCTGAGAGCTTTAGTGGTCGCTGTAACTGGCCCCAAGCCCATAATTCGTGGTGGTACTCCTCCTGCAGCAGATGCCAACAGGCGAGCCATAGGTTTAAGACCCAGGTCATTTGCTCTTTCAGCACTCATCAGCAATAATGCCGCGGCACCATCATTAAGCCCAGAAGAATTACCAGCAGTTACACTCCCTCCTTCCTTGCGAAAAGCCGGGCGTAATTTCGCCAATGCTTCCATATTCGTATCCCGGCGTGGGCGCTCATCTGTATCCACAATAAGTGCATCCCCCTTGCGTTGTGGAATTTGCACAGGCAGTATCTCCTGGGCAAATTTTCCGCTTTCAATGGCTGCGATGGCATTCTGGTGCGAGCGCACAGAAAATGCATCCTGCATTTCACGTGTAATTTCAGGTCTCATAGCTGCAATATTTTCAGCTGTTTCCCCCATCTGCTCGATGCCATACAATTTCTCCATTACCGGGTTGGGGTACCGCCAACCCAGGCTAGTATCCCACATGGTCAGGTTTCCCCATGGATAACCTTTTTCAGCTTTCGGAATTGAGTAAGGTGCCCGGGACATATTTTCAACACCCCCGGCGATATAAACATCGCCTTCGCCAACCTTGATGGCACGTGCAGCCTGATTAACCGCATTCAAACCGGAAGCGCACAAACGGTTAAAGGTTACGCCTGTTACATCCACAGGCAGCCCAGCCAGTAAGGATGCCATACGGGCAACGTTGCGGTTGTCTTCCCCTGCCTGGTTGGCACAACCAAAAAAAACCTCTTCCACCAGGCTGGGATCAAATTCATTACGATCTAAAATCGCCTTGATCACCATTGCAGCCAGATCATCAGCCCGGACCGAAGAAAGTTCTCCGCCTAATGCTCCTATGGGAGTGCGAATAGCATCCATGATAAATACTTCAGTCATACTCTCCTCCAGATTTTGCTCATAAGATTTATATTAAATTGTTAGTTAATGTCCAAAAAATAATCAATTGCAATTTTGACTGGATTAAAATATCAACGTTTAATAAGATTCTACCACCAGCCTTGTAATACCCATTAAAGATCTTTAAGACTATTAAGGACGGACTTGTGATCGATTAATAAACTTTACTTGTTGTATAATCAAAACTGATGAATAATCCATCTTCCTCAGACCAGTTCTCCGATAGATCTTCCGAATCGTTCGAAGGAAGGATAAACACCTTGCTCGAAGAAATTGATCTGGCCATCAAATGGGACCGCCCCTCGATCCTGCTGGCTGTGTATGCATCAGAAGTAATCAATAACCAGGCCCAGGAATCACTGGCAAAACACATTGAATGGCTAGGGCAAAAGGTCACACACATAAAAGTTGATAAGGACAATTTTGACCTGGCCTGGTTCCTGGCTCAATTTGAAAAGCACGAGAAAGTAGTCTTTTTTATATCCGGTTTAAGGTGGGGGGGCGGACGGAGTAGGTCCAACGCCTATCAAGCATTAAATTTACGCCGGGAATTATTTGTGGATAAAAAGCTCCGCATGGTCATCTGGCTAAATCAGAAAGAAGCAAGTGACTTGCCTCATCATGCACCTGATTTTTGGGCATTCCGACATAGGGTGGTGGAATTTCCAGATAACCTTTCAACACTAACATCTTCCTATCGGGATGAACTTTCCTGGCGGGATTGGCAGGTTAATGAAACTCCGTATGATCTTAAATCCAAAATCGCCCTGAGGGAATCCATTCTAGCTGATTTACCTGTCAATGACACCTCCCTGTTCACCCGCACAGAATTAATGTATGCGCTGGCATATTTATACTGGTGTTTGAAGGAATATGACGTAGCAATCACCTACCTGGAAAAAGGCCTGACATTGGCCAACCATCCACAAGGTACCGCCATCCAGACGAAATTCAAGATCGCCTTGGGTATGCTTTACCACGACCAATACATGCTGGATAAAGCCCTGGTCACTTTTCAACATGTTATCGAGATAGAACCCCGCAACCCATTTGCCTGGAACAATCTGGCCCGAGTATTCAATGACCAGGGTCGCCAAGCGGATGCCCTGCATTCCTTTAAGAAATCCATCAAACTAGCACCGAAATATGCCATCGCCTGGAATAATTTGGGAAATTTTTACCGCGAGAATGGGAATAAACCTGATGCTTCGCATGCTTACAGGCAAGCTACCCGCTTCGAACCTCAGAATTCCATACCCTGGATTAACCTTGCCCATACGCATCTTGATTCCGGTCAACCGGATCTCGCCATTCGCGCTTATAAAAAAGCCATCCGCCTGGTTCCTGAGAATGCTGTCCTACTGAACGAACTCGGTAATGTATACCGGGATATGAACCGGTTTAAAGATGCCATTGCTTCTTACAACAAAGCCATTAAACTCTCCCCTGAATATGTTTTACCT
The DNA here is from genome assembly GCA_043826315.1 of Chloroflexota bacterium. GTDB lineage: Bacteria > Chloroflexota > Anaerolineae > Anaerolineales > Villigracilaceae > UBA12087. The sequence continues at coordinate 21,197 of JBDRQK010000026.1, read as the reverse complement.
TATGGAGGATTGGTTGCCTGCTATCGGCAGATGGAAAGATCTGATGCTGCCAAAAAACACTTCAGCCTAGCTCAACCACTGCTTGATAACCAGCCCGCGCTCAGACGTGCCGAATTTGAAGCGCTTTGTGGAAACAATACAGCAGCCCTCCAGTTTCTAAAAATCGCCCTTGATAATAACCTGATAAACCTAAATTCAATTCGTACCAATCCGAATTTTAATGGCTTGCATTCCGATACCCGTTTCCAGGATTTGATTGCCACCAATTGAATGGCAGGATCATTGGAATAATAGAGGAACAGAGGATTAATGAATTTTTTCCAGGGAATTCTATTGGTAATATTACTTATGGTTTCCTCGATCATTGCTTGGAAATCAGGTAAAAAACCAGACTCCCGGATCGCCAAAAGCCTGATCTTTTTTGCCGTTGGATTGTCAATCTGGTCCATCTTGTATTACAGTTTCCCAGAAATCACTCAATCCAGAATGATGTTTTGGCTTGCCATTACCTATCTGGCGGCTATGATCACCCGACTTTCTCTTTTTATTTTCTCGCTGCAATATTCAGACACCGATAACTGGCTTAACAAACGGACATTCAGCTTGTTCCTGATCGAACCCATTCTCACACTCCTAATTTTTATCACCAATCAAAAGCATGGTTTCTTTTACGCCCGGACAACCGATCCATTTTTCGGTACTTCCATACAGATAGGTCCGTGGTATTGGATAACCACTGTTTACAATTACAGTTTGTTGTTGGCAACTATTTTGATAATCGGCCAAACCTATTTGCGACCTTCACATACAAATCGCAAATTGACTGGTTTACTATTTCTCGGGATGGTTGCTCCACTTGTCTTATATGTCGCCACACTGGCAAGTTCTGCCATTATCCCAGGCGCAGATTTATCCCCTGTTGTTTTTCTTGTACCGGGAATTATGCTTGCAATCGGTCTGATTCGAAATCACCTATTAGATTATTCAATCCAATCACGGGATACCGTTTTTGAACTCTTGCAGGATGGCTGGATGGTTCTGGATGAAAATAAAAATGTCATCGACCTGAATCCTGTTGCAGAAGAGCTGATCAATAAATCACGAGAAGAAATATTTGGTTCATTCGCCAATGATGTTCTTGCAGAATGGCCTAATGTCATAAGCCAGATCAACAATGACACGGTTGTATTCGACACCAATTACAGCCTTGTATGGAAGGGTTTTCGGCATTACTTCAATTTGCGTGTTCAGCCTCTTACCAACAATAACAAGCGATTGATCGGACACGTAATCTTCTGGCGGGACATAACTGAACAAAAAATGGCAGACGATTCCCGCAGACAAGCCCGCGAGGAGATGTTTTTGCTGTTGCGTGGTTTGGCCAGTGCAGCCAGTGCTGCTTCAAATTTGCAATCATTCTTGTCAGAAGCAATGTATCAGATAATACCGGTTTTCGAATCCCAGAGCATCAGCATCTTCTTATTGGATGAAAATCAACAGAATGAAGAATCTTTTAAGTTGTCCCTTAAAAACCAGGTGGGGCTACCCGGCTCCATCGCAAAAAAACTTTCCAAATTAACCGTGAAGAACGAGAGCGTTGGAAGTTTATTTAATGAAGTGTTGGTCAGACGACAGATATTTGTTTCCATGGAATTGGAGACAGATCCCCTTGTTCCATCTGAATTAAAGGACTTTGGTCCTGGCACTTTGATGGTGGCTCCATTACGTTCCAACGATCAAATGCTTGGCATTGTTTGCATCGTTAGAAGATCAGAAGATATCTTTACGCAAGAAGATAGAATTCGTTTCAATTTTGCGGCTGAAGAGATCTCTAACTTCGTTTTCAATGACAGGCAACGGCAGTTAGCCATCAGCCTAGCAGAACGCGCCCGTCTTGTTCGTGACTTGCATGATTCAGTCACTCAAAAACTATATGGGCTTCTGGCCCTCACAGAGGCAGCCCAAGCCGGGTTGGAGATGGGATCAACCGAAATGTCCACCAAGGTCCTGGTTCCAATTGGAGAACATGCGCGACAGGCGCTTAAAGAAATGCGCTTGTTCCTATTTGAATTAAGCCCATCGACCTTAAAGAAAGATGGTTTGATCGCGGCTCTCAACCAGCGCCTGGATGCGGTTGAAGGCCGGGCGGATATGGTCCGCAGGATCCAATCGGATGAGAATATCTACCTTACATACGAACAACAAGTGGAATTTTTCTTTATTGCCCAAGAAGCCCTAAATAACACACTCCGGCATGCTCATGCAAAGTCAGTGGAGATCAACTTGAAACAAACCAATAAGCATATCATCCTGGAGATTGAAGATGATGGTCTCGGTTTTGATACTCGTGATCTCAAGCAGGGAGGGATTGGATTACGCAGTATGCGCGAGCGATCCGAGAAAATCGGGGCTACCTTAAAAATGCACTCAAAACCCGGAAATGGGACTAAAATTGTCTTGTCATTGAGAAAGGATGGAGAATAGTATGGATAAAATTCGAGTACTCATTGTGGATGACCAGACTGTCATAAGAGAAGGGCTGGTGGCAATTTTGTCCTTCTACCCTGAAATCGAAGTTGTGGGCCAGGGAGAAGATGGTATTCAAGCCGTTGAGAAGGCGAAGGAACTTAAACCCGATGTGATCCTTTTAGACTTGGCGATGCCCCGTCAGGGTGGTTTGAAAACCATTCCTCAACTTTTGGAAATCGATCCAAAACCCAATATACTAGTAGTCACCGCTTTCGCAGAAGACGAACTGGTTTTTCCAGCCATAAAAGCCGGCGCATTGGGTTACCTACTCAAAGATTTCAAAAGAGATAATTTAGTGCAATCCATTCGGGATGTCGCCAAAGGACAGGCATCTTTGGCACCTTCCATTGCGTTAAAAGTCATCCAGGAATTCAATAATCCTGAAGAAACATCTCTACCTCAAGATGCCCTCACTTCCCGCGAGTTGGATACACTGCGCCTAATTGCGCGTGGTTATAGCAACCAGGAGATTGCAAATGAACTCTTCATACAGGAACGCACTGTAGCCAAGTATGTAAGTAGTATTCTGACCAAGATCCATGTTGAAAATCGTACCAAAGCCGCCCTGTATGCCTTGCGTGAAGGTATATCTGAACTGGATAAGAATCCGGAATAGGTCTCAAGACCAGTTACATTGAAAAACAATTCAAAAGAACAGCCTCATGAAAAATGAGGTTGTTTTTTTTAATATCCCTTGTTTTGGAGGAACTGAAATCCTTTTTTCTTGTAGCCTAAATCGGAGTTTACTTATGGTCATTCTTGACCATTAATTATTGAAAAACTGGTCAATTCTTATTGCAAGCCAGCTATTTAAAGACATATTTCTTGCATTTTCCCTAACCTACACAGGCGATATACTAAATTCAGGTTCCACCAGAAAATTCGATCCAAATATTTAAGTTATTTCACTGGAAAACGATAAAGGAAAGGAAGAATGTTTTCAGGTCAATACAGTTCTCATCTCACCACCGATCATCACCTAACTCCCCCTCAGGGTTTTAGCGATCTGCTCGTGGAGGGAGCAATGATTACACGGGGATTTGACCGAAATCTGATGGTGCTGACCGACCAAACTTTTCAAAAACTGTCATCCAAGATCATGTCCATGAATCTTACTGACCCTGCTGCACGCATGCTAATGCGTATGCTATTGGGAAATGCTAATAAAATTTCCATGGACAATAACGGGAAAATGCTCATCCCAGAAAAACTCTGTCAAATAACCAATTTACAATCCCCAACTGTTCTGGTGGGAATGGGTGATTTTTTCGAGATCTGGTCTTCTGAAGCATGGTCTGAACAGGAAACTAAGCTGGCAGATTCCGAGTCTGACCCCGACCGTTATTCAGCGCTGAATCTCGTATTGCAGTAAATCTATTTAAGTACATCAGGAAGAAATAACCGGGTATACAAGAGGTAACAAATGATTGATTTTGAATACATCAAGGCAAAGGATTTCGACAGAGCCTGGTTGAATTTTGAGCTCGATCTGCCCCTCAAACCTGGAAAGAACGGAGAAATCAACCCATTTTATATCAATCGCCCGGGCAACCCGATTGCCGAGTTGGAAGATGCTTTACTGGCACCCTTCTACCGTCCTCCAAAATTCTTCTTTTCAGGGCATCGCGGTTGTGGAAAATCCACCGAATTATTGCACTTGATGAGCAACCCAAAGATCATTGAAAAATTCTGGCCGATAAATTTTAGCATCCGTGAAGAAGCAGATATTATCGACCTGGATTTTCGCGATATCCTGTTGTCAATAGGTGGGCGGATGTTTCGTGAATATCGCAAAGATGGCGGCAAACTACCAGAGCAACTTCTCAAAGAATTGAACACTTGGCGAGGAAAAGTGGAGGAAGAGGTTAAAACCATCCGCGGATTACCGGTTCAATATGAACTAGGCGCAGGGATGGAAGCTTTCTTCGTCAATGCTGGATTAAAAATGAAAATGGAGCCTAAAACACGCTCCGAGATCCGTCAAGTTATCGAAAGGGATATCACAGGTCTAATCTCCGTCATTAACAATATTGCTACTGCAATTTACAGCAAGGAGAAACGTATTCCTCTTATCCTGATCGACGATCTTGATAAACCCGAGCTTGAAAAAGCACGTGCCATCTTCCATGACCGCCGAGAGATCATGATGCAGCCCAACTGTGCCATTGTCTATACAGTTTCAAGTGCTCTTTTTTATAGTAAAGATTTCGATTCCATACGAGATCAGGCCGTTTTCCTTCCAAATATCAATCTTCACCTTCGCCTCAAATCAAACGAAAAGGTTGCGCAGGGTTATGAAATCCTGGAGAGTTTTGTAACACAGAGAATGGACCTAAATTTGATTGATCCCAATGCCCTACAGCAAGCCATTACTTATAGTGGTGGCGTTTTTCGAGAGATGGCCCGCATCATGCGTACTGCCCTGGGTCAGGCACGCAGGCGCAAGACAGCCAAGATCGAAATCGACGATGTCGAATTTGCAGCCACCGAGATACGTAATGAATACAGGCGTATCCTTGAAAAGGAAGACATTGAAATTCTCAAAAAAGTCCAGATCGATAACCGCCTGGAATACAACGATCGTCTAACTCCTTTGCTTCAACTCCTTGCATTGTTGGAATATCGTGACGGAGAAAACTGGTGTGACGTCCATCCAGTTCTAAGAAGTTTACTGAATGACTGAAGATCCCATATTGAGCAAGAAATTGGATAAATAATTATGACAACAACCCAAATTCCAATCCAGACTACCAACACCGAAACCTTTGATGATCGGATAGATATTCTGTTCAGGGAGCTTGAACTGGCAATTCGCTGGCAACGGCCATCCATCCTGCTGGCGATATTTAATTCTGAACATATTCACAATGAAGTTGAAACCGTTCTAAAAAACCGTTTATTGGCTGTCGGTCAGGATGTTCATTCCTTCAAGATTGAAGACGATGAAAATTCAGATATCCCTGCCTTTTTGACTAACCTGCCTCACCTCGATAAAAAGGTAATATTTGTTGAGGGTTTTAAGTTGAGTGGTGGGCAAGAGAATGTCAAGGCTTACCGGACGTTAAACATAGGGAGGGATTACTTTATCAACCGCAAGGTTCGGGTTGTATTTTGCTTGACTGTGGACGAAGCCAATGAGTTGGCGCGCTATGCGCCGGAATTTTGGGGTTACCGACATCGTGTTGTCGAATTTCTGGAACACCTGGATCCTGGGACTTCACCCTTGCGTTCACTGGGAACCATCTGGCAAGGAATGGGGGCATCCTGCGACGGAATGGATGACCTAGATAACAGGATTGCATTACGGGATTCATTATTAGCCGATCTCCCAGAGATCAATGAATCCACATCAGTACGGGCAGATCTGTTAATTTCATTGGGAGTTCTACATTGGCGTAAAGGAGATGTTGAGAAAGCCATTGGTCTTTCCCAAACAGCTTTGCAACTGGCTGCCAAAACTGAAAATAAGTGGTTCGAAGCCTTTTGCTTCAACTCCCTGGCGCTTATTCAAGCCAACACCGGCCAGGTTAGTGAGGCTATTGATGGGTTAAAATATGCCGGCAGCCTGGCTCCCGATCAGATATTCCCTTGGAATAACCTGGGATACCTTTTTAACGAACTCGATCGTTTTGATGAAGCTCTTGATGCTTTCCACACTGCAATGCAATGCAACCCAAGTGATCCTTTGAGTTTGAATGGTTTGGGAAATGTATATCTTAAACTTGGACACACCAAGGATGCTATGACCAATTACCAGCTGGCCATCCAGTCGGCACCTAATTTTGCTTATGCTTGGAATGGAATTGGAAATATTTACGCCAGCCAGGATCAAACAGAAGCTGCCATAGCTGCGTTTCAAAAAGCGATTGATCTAGATCATCATTTGGCATCACCTTGGATCAGTTTGGGCAGCATTTTTGAAAAACTTGAAAGGCTGGATGAAGCAGCATATGCATTCCAAAAAGCCTTCGAACTTGACCCTGGTAATCCCCTCGTTTGGCATGAACAGGGAAAGATCTACTTGAATACAGGTTGTTATGATGAAGCAGTCTGCGCCTTCCAAAAATCCATTGAATTGGAGCATGGAAATGGATGGTCCTACTTCAATCTGGCACAAACCTATGTCTGCAAAGGTAAATACACGGAAGCTATACAGCTTTATCACAAGAGCATCAAACTTTTTAAAAATAATTCCGAAAAAGCAATCACCTGGAGCAGGTTAGGAAATATTTACATAAAGAAGAATGATATTCAAAATGCGATCACAGCCAAAAAGATCGCCCTGGAACTTGATCCTGAGAATGAGCAGATCAAGGATGAATTAATGGAAATCCATAACTCCTTGAATTTGCAGAACAAATCAGATGATGAAAATCTTAAATCCAGAACAACAATGGAAACCACCGCTTTGCAAAGGTTCCTGGCTGACGCAACCACAGAATTGGAGGCAGATTCTACCTTTGATTATGAATATACCCAATTAGGACCGCTTACTGAAAACCAGACTATTGGGACAGCACGTCTCTGGAACGAACGTGGAAATATTCTTATGAATACTGGTGCTTTCAATCACGCCACCCATGCTTACAATAAAGCCATTGAACTGGATGCTGATTTTGGATGGCCCTATGGAAATCTGGCTTTGATCGCCGTAAAAAATGGCAAAAATGGAGATGCAATACCACTCTATAAAAAAAGTATCAAACTTCTTACTACCAATCTAGAAAAAGCAGTGGTATGTAACCGTTTGGGGAATGCCTACCGAAAAATGAATGATTATATTAAAGCCATTCAAGCACACCGAAAAGCACTCGAACTGGATCCAAAAAACATCAACGCACAGCAGGACCTGATCCGTATCCATAATGATCTAGGTCATATCAAGGCAGCCATCAACTTGCTAACAGCCAGCTTGGACAAAGCATCAGCTTGGAATATGCTGGGAAATGCCTACCGACGTCTGAGCGATTATGAATCTGCCACAGACGCCTTTCAAAAAGCTGCTGATCTGGCTCCTGATGATTTTGCCTTCAGGTTCGACCTGGAAGAATCCATCAAAGAAAAAAGGCTAAAACTCCAACCTTCTCCAAACGATACCCGTGGAAATGGCAGGGAGACTATTGAAGAGCTTAAAATTGCTTTCAAAAAAGCAAGTGACGCAACTCCAATTGATGACAGCCAACCAGGTCCATTGGGAGAATTAATGGAAATCGAGCCTGATCTCAAGTCAGTAAGAGGCAGTCGGTTTGCCCAGATTGGTGAAATATTCGATCCAGCACAAGAAATCCGGACAAATTACCCTATTGGTGAACCTGCCCAACGGAAAGTTGGATCTATTTCAACCCGCCGCAACCTGGTTGACAAGCCTGCTCCTGCCTATCTCTCGGATGAGAGTGAGATCATCAACGCAAGAATCTCCCAAAACACAACAACCAGTTACCGCAACATGTGGCATCTGGATGATGCGCATTCTTCCTTCCAGAAAGTGACCGAATCCATTACGGCTGAAAGCCTTGACCCTGCACTACTAGTCTATCAGCATGCTGTTGAACTTGTTTCCGCTGGGTCGGGAATAGGGTATTCTGTAAGTGAAAAGGATTCCTACTCGTCCTTACCCGCTCCTTCATCAGAAGAACGATCTACCGTTGAAAAAACCATACAACGTAAACCTCTGGAATTCGTCGTTGCGGAACCTGCTCCTGATTTTGAACAAACAAGAGAAGGGATCTCCAAAGAGGATAAAATCCCGGAAGATTTACCTGCTCCAACAATCACACGGGTACCTTCCAAACCACAGATTGAAGTTGCCAAGCTCGAACGGGACATTCTCACCTACCAAACCGTGACCGGGATCAATCCAAAAAATGCACGTGCCTGGCACTCCCTTGGAAATTTGCTACGGTTAGCCGGGCGATATGATGATGCTGCAGATTCGCTTGAAAAAGCAGCTGAACTCGATCCACTCCAGGAAGTTTTCCATTATCATCTGGGGTTGGTGTATGCCGCTCAAAACCGTTTTGAAGAAGCTATTGAGACTTTTAAGAAGGTGATTCAGATCAATCCGGAGTACAACCTGGCACACGCCACACTGGCAGGTTATTACAAAAAACTTGGTTATAAAGAAGATTATGAATACCACATGGCAATCGCCCAGCGCACCATACAGGATGAAAAAGAATATAACCAGGCTTGCTTTGAAGCCATATGCGGAAATGTTGAAAAATCCATCGAATTACTGAAGATTGCCCTGAAACAAGAACAAACTACACCGGATTGGGTTAGCCGTGACCCGGATTTTGATAATATTCGTTCCGACAAACGCTTCCAGGCACTTCTCGAAGGTTGAAAACATAAATAAGTTCTCTCGTAGAGAGTTCAACCAGCTTCCAAAGAATCAGCCAATAATAAATACTGCGCTGATCTAAATTCTTCCCACCCTGATGGTACGCCTCACAGGAATTTTTTTCTGGTTAGAACTTGGAAAGAAAGTCTTTCGTTCCAATTAACACCATTCACATCAGCCTATTTTTACCTCCACTATAAATCACATCTATAACCTTTCATGTATTTATCAGGTTAAGATCCTGAAATGTACATAACTTCTCAGGCTTGTCACATTCCCAAAGAACACTGGGACAGAGTGAGGGAGCGTTCCTCCCTAGCACTTACCCAGGTATGCAACTGCAACCGAGGATCTCCCGTAATGCCAGGGGATCCTCACCTGCACTCCCTGGCATTACCCGCCAGGGCAGGTATGCATGCAGGTGCAAGTGTCACTTCGTTCAGTAAGAAAATCCAACTCACAATCTACTTCAAACTCCTTAGGAAATTAGGGCTACCGGAGTGGTTACTATCTTATATAACTGGATTAATTACATCCTTTGTCATTATTTTTCTGTTAAAAGAGAGGATATTCGTATTGGGGGTATAATGACGCATGGCACTTCTCTCCCGGATAAGACAAAGGTTTAATCAAACCGGGTGGATATTTACACCCCTAATTGTCCAACATCTCTCATAAGGAGCCAAAATTCATGCCTGCAAAAGGATGGATCGAAGTCAGTGATAAGTACTGTAAAGGGTGTGAACTCTGTATCAACGCCTGCCCCCAAAAAGTCTTACAGCTGGATATGGATCGGCTGACCCCGAAAGGTTTTCACCCTGCACAACTTTATAAGGATGGCTGCACAGGTTGTGCTATTTGTGCTCTGGTTTGCCCGGATGCCGCAATTACAGTTTACCGTGAAGTTTCCAAGAAACCTGTGATCACAGCGGGAGGTGCATGAAATGGCACGAGAATTTCTTAAAGGTAACGTTGCCATGGCTGAAGCTGCAATCCGGGTTGGCTTGGAAGCTTATTTTGGTTATCCCATAACTCCTCAAACTGAAGCTCTCGAACATATGTCTGCCCGAATGCCTGAACTTGGGAGAACATTTGTTCAGGCTGAAAGTGAAGTTGCAGCCATCAACATGGTTTATGGAGCCGCTTGTGCAGGTGTACGGGTAATGAGTTCATCTTCCAGTCCGGGAATTTCCCTAATGATGGAGGGAATCTCCTATATTTCAGGTACCGAGGTACCAGCAGTCCTTGTAAATGTTATGCGGGGTGGTCCGGGATTGGGGAATATCGCTCCGTCCCAGGCTGATTACAACCAGGCAGTACATGGCGGCGGTCATGGTGATTACAACCTAATCGTTTTAGCCCCTTCTACAGTCCAAGAGACAATTGATTTGATGGTGCTAGCTTTCGATCTGGCAGAAAAATATCGCATGGTAACCTTGATCTTAACCGATGGTTCCATCGGACAGATGATGGAGCCAGCCGAACTTCCCGAGATGCGCCCGGTGATCCGGAAAGATTGGGACTGGGCTACCAACGGGGCCATTGGTCGAGAGCATCGTATTCTTTCTTCGATCTATATCAACCCTCCATTGGAAGAGGAAACCAATTTACGCTTGATGAGAACCTGGCAGAAAGTTCAAGCCAATGAGGTGCGTTTTAAGGAATATTACCTGGATGTTGCCGAGTTCGTGGTTATTGGATTTGGCACCGCCGGACGCATTGCTCTTTCTGCTGTGCGTGCAGCGCGTGCCCAAGGAATCAAGGTTGGTCTGTTCCGCCCTGTCAGTCTAAATCCGTTCCCATATGCAATGATCGATGAATTAGCGAACAAAGCCAGCGCTTTTTTAGTGGTTGAAATGAATACCGGACAGATGTTGGAAGACGTCCGCCAGGCTGTGCGTGGACGCATCCCTGTGGAGTTTTACGCACGTCTGGGAGGCATTGTTCCCTTCCCCGACGAAGTCCTTTCCGAGATACAGCGAGTGGCAACCACTAAACTGAATACCGACCTGCATCCACGTGATGCCTGGCTGGCACGTTTCACAGCCCAAAGTGAGAGGTAATTATGACTAACCTGACAACCCTGGAAAACATGGTCTATACCCGACCTGAAAGCCTGACTCATGTCCATAACCACTATTGCCCCGGTTGTACACATGGAATAGCCCACCGTCTGATCGCTGAAGTAATGGATGAGATGAACATTAGAGACCACACCATTGGGGTTGCCCCAGTTGGATGCTCGGTTTTTGCCTACAATTATTTCAATTGTGATTTTGTTGAAGCAGCGCATGGGCGCGCACCTGCCATGGCAACCGGTATCAAGCGTGTTTTGCCTGACCGGGTAGTTTTCACTTACCAGGGAGACGGTGACCTAGCTTCCATCGGCATGGCCGAGATCATGCATGCCGCAGCCCGCGGCGAAAACATCACTGTGATCTTTATCAATAATGCCATTTATGGTATGACCGGTGGACAGATGGCTCCCACCACTCTACCCGGGCAGAAAACTACATCCACGCCCAAAGGTCGCGATGTGGAAGTTGCAGGTTATCCCATCCGCATGTCCGAGATCCTTGCCAACATGGACGGCGCTGGTTACATCGTTCGCCGCAGTTTGCATGATCCCAAGAATATTCGCATGGCAAAGAAAGCCATTCACACAGCCTTTGAGACGCAAATTCGTGGTCTGGGTTTTTCCATGGTCGAACTGCTTTCCACCTGTCCCACCAATTGGGGAATCACACCCATCGAATCCCTGACCTGGGTGGAAGACCACATGATCCCGATCTATCCACTAGGTGATTATAAAGTTTCCGAACACCTGGCTGAAGTCAAACTCCAGCTAACAAAAGTAGAGATATGAAAAGTTACTCACAGGAGAACCCATGCATAAAGAGATCCTGATAGCTGGTTTTGGTGGACAAGGCGTTCTGTTTGCCGGTCAGGTCATAGCCTATGCAGCCATGGACACTGGCAAAGAGGTCACCTGGATACCATCCTATGGACCGGAAATGCGCGGTGGCACAGCCAACTGCACCGTTGTGATATCAGACGATGAGATTGGCTCCCCCCTTGTCAAGAATCCACCTGCCGTCATCGCCCTCAATCTGCCTTCATTTGATAAATACGAAAAACTTGTTAAATCCAGTGGGGTCTTGATAGTAAATCAATCGATGGTGGACCGTGGTGCTTCCCGAACAGACATCACGACAATATTCTTGCCGGGTAACGAAATAGCCGAAGAGATCGGCGATCGCCGCCTGCTCAATATGGTCATGCTCGGAGCATTGCTCACATGCCTACCTGAGTTGAGCATTCAGGATATTGAAACCGCTTTGAATGCGCATCTGCCTGAGCGCCACAAAAAAATGCTTCCCCAAAATCGCACTGCCTTGCAGCACGGCTATGATTTTGCCCTGAAGGAACTGGATAAACAGAAAAAATAGCCTGCGAATTTGTTGTCTTTTCAATCCAACAATACATGGATAATTTTCAAGTGATTAAGGTTTTTTTTAGAGAAGATACTCCTACACTTGCCAAAAAAAAAATAACACTGAAATTGTTAGGAATTAACTAATTACGGTGGTTCTTCTCACGTCTGTGCCATCCCGAAACACTGGAGCTCTTCCAGCAGCGAATAATCTCATTCTTCTCTGGAATTTTGAGTTTTTCCGCAGACTGCAGTTCTGTAAATCTTTGAGTTGGTGATTATTACACAAATATTTGCTCTCCCAATTAATACATCCACCTGCACCATTTGTCCTTTTTTCCCTTATACTTGATAAGGTAAAATCAATGATCTACACATACAGCATCGACGGTCTGTCTGTCCAAACCGGGGATATCGTCTGCACCATGAACGGTAAACCCGATATATTACCAGGTGAGTTCTGGCGCCTGGTTGGACGCCTTGTTCCAGGAGATGTCGACCATATCGCCATATATCTTGGACCAAACGGCAGGTGCATGGAAGCAGGAGCGCTGGGAGTAATTACTTTCGAAGTCCTCGATAACATATGGGAAACCGAGCTCATGACTCGCCAGCGCGGTTTACTTTTGGATACCTTCTATGGAGTGGTCTGCCCTTTGGATGGGTTGCAATTATCCGAAGAGGAAGAATTCCACATGCGCGCTCGCGTGGCTGATTACTGCCTGGAGCAGAACGGTAAACCCTACAACTTAAATTTCCTCAATTCCGAAAAAGAGGATGCCTTTTATTGCAGCCAACTTGTTTACAAGGCTTACCAACAAGTTGGTATTGATCTGAATACTGGCATGGAGATGGAACGCTTTCCAGGTACTAATAAGATTATATTCCCACAGGAAATATGGGAAGGCAGCAATCACAAGAAATTTTGCCGGTCATAATCGACTGACATCTTAATATCCCGATCTACTCATCTTTGAACCATCTTAATTCTATCGCTCGATCAATATTTTTTCCATTGGAAGAACAGACCAAAGTTTTTACTATGAGAATTCTCAAAACCTCCCATGTATGTTGGTTTGAGATAACCCTTCAACCATATTATTATTTGCATTGCACAACCCATTCAGCTTACAAAGAATTCATATAATCTTTATGATCAAGCTTGATCCTTCCTCCCTATTCATAAAAAAGATACTATAATGCGCACACTATGAATTATCTCATCACCGGTGCAGCCGGATTCCTCGGTTCCGCCCTGGCTAACCACCTAGCCCGCGAAGGCCACCAGGTGCGCGGGCTAGATGATCTCTCTACAGGAGATCCACAGGCGCTTTCTCCGAATGTCCATTTTACACGTGGTGATGTCAATGACCGCCCAAAATTGTGGACTTTGCTTCAGGAAGTGGATTGCGTTTACCACCTGGCAGCGCGCGTTTCCGTCCAGGAATCCATCCTTTATCCTCGCGAATACAATGCTGCCAATGTTGGCGGAACAGTAAGCCTGATGGAAGCCATGCGCGATGTAGGTGTTCATCGTGTCATCCTGGCCTCTTCCGGTGCGATCTATGGCGACCAGCCCATTCAACCTCTAACCGAAGATATGCGCCCCGCACCGCACTCCCCTTATGCGGTCTCAAAACTGGCAGCCGAGTATTACATTCGTACCATCGGCAATTTATGGGGTATCGAAACCACCAGCCTGCGAATTTTCAACGCTTACGGACCAGGACAACACATCCCTGCCTCTCATCCTCCGATCGTTCCACATGCCATGCGCCAAGCTTTACGGGGTGGCACTCTGGTTGTGCACAGTGATGGACAGCAAACCCGTGATTACGTATACGTCGACGACGTAATCTCAGCCATGGTGGCAGCCTCCACCGCCCCAAATATCAATGGACTGGTCATCAATGTCGGGAGCGGTATTGAAACGAGTGTGCGCAACCTGATCAACCTGATATTAAGCACGTCAGGGAGTAAAACCAACATAGTTTATAACCAGAAGATTGCCGGGGGAGTCTCGCACATGTGCGCTGACCTGTCGCTGGCTTCGCAAAAGTTGAACTATAAAGCTTCCATCTCGCTCGAAGAGGGTCTGCGCTTGACCCTAAAACGTGACCCGCGCCTGAATGTTGGCTAAATACTCGTTTGCGCTACCCTATTTTGCGATGCAGCTTTTTAAATGTTAATACTTTTGTTCCTTTTTTCCACGCAAAAACAACACCATTAATGCCATCTTCCATACTGTCCCCGGAATTCTACAATCGCCCCACCCTGTATGTCGCACGTGAATTACTCGGAATGCATCTGGTACGCATCATGGATGGTGTCCGTCTGGCGGGTATCATCACTGAAACAGAAGCCTACATCGGCGAAATCGACCAAGGCTGCCATGCCAAAGCGGGTCGCACGAAACGTACAGCTGTCATGTATGGTCCAGCCGGGCATGCATATGTCTATTTCACCTATGGCAGGCACTGGATGCTGAATGCTGTCACAGAAGCTGAGGGTTTTCCAGCTGCGGTTCTTCTGCGTGCCATTCAGCCGTTGGAAGGTCTGCAAGTCATCTCCAACAACCGTCATGGTCGTGGCACTGATGGTCCGGCAAAATTGACTCAGGCACTTGGCATTCAGAAAGAAGCCAACAACTGCGATCTTTGCAACCCACGTGATGACTTGTGGATCGAACAGGGTCAAACCATTTCAGATGAAAACGTGACCATTGGCCCTCGTGTGGGGTTATATACTGTACCGGAACCCTGGAGATCCAAACCCTGGCGGTTCCGGGTAAATGTTTTATAAAATATCAAGATCCTGGTAAAGAATTACCAGTACAGAAATTACAGGACTAAAAGAAGTATATTCAAACCATATTTTCTAATTCTTTGCCCTGCAATATTCTTTACCAAACTGACGGTCTCAATCATATTTATTATGGAGGAAGATATGGGTTTATTGGAAGGAAAGAACGCAGTTATCTTCGGTCTCGCCAACGACCGCTCCATTGCATGGGGAATCGCCCAAGCAATGCACACCCAGGGCGCCCGAATCGGTTTTAGCTATGCGGGGGAAGCTCTCGAGCGTCGTGTCCGGCCTTTAGCAGAATCAATTGGTGCCACCTTCGTGGAAGAATGTGACGTCGCCAATGATGACGCCATTCTATCTGTGGCAGAAAAAGCTGTAAATGAATTTGGTCAGATCGACATCCTGGTCCACTCCATAGCATTTGCCAATCGGGATGAATTAACTGGTCCTTTCTACAATACCAGCCGTGCTGGTTTCCACCTGGCCTTGGACATCAGCGCCTTCTCATTTGTAGCCCTGGCTCGTGCTTTTCAACCTCACATGCCCAGAGGAAGCTCAATGGTTTGCATGACCTATCATGGCTCTGTAAAGGTCGCTCCACATTACAACGTGATGGGTGTTGCCAAAGCCGCCCTGGAAGCTTCCACCCGTTACCTTGCCTATGACCTGGGATCACAGGGGGTACGCGTCAACGCCATCTCAGCTGGACCCATCCGCACCCTGGCTGCCGCAGGCGTGAGCGGATTCAAGGACATGCTGCGCTCCTTTGCAGAGATGTCACCCTTACGCGAGAACGTTACTCCCGAGGATGTTGGAAACGCGGCTGTCTTTCTT
The DNA here is from genome assembly GCA_043826315.1 of Chloroflexota bacterium. Classification (GTDB taxonomy): domain Bacteria; phylum Chloroflexota; class Anaerolineae; order Anaerolineales; family Villigracilaceae; genus UBA12087. Next base: position 5,253 of record JBDRQK010000026.1, on the reverse strand, counting down.
TGTTCGGATATGGCTTCCCATACCACTGGTGAAGTCTTTTATGTCGATTCGGGCTATAACATCATGGGTGTGACCGAACCTGAGTAAAAACCATAATAACTGCGCCTATCATGAAATTGAATCAAGGACACGGATAATCACGTGTCCTCTTTCTTTAATCTGCATGATCACTCTTTAAACTAAAATTATATTTATTATCGGTAAGGAATCACCCTCAATAACCATACCTGATTAAATCGAGGATAACATTTTTTATCCCTTCCAGACCCCACTCATAAGATGATAAAATAAACCCATGTTCAAACGTAACACATCTCCAACCTCCACATCCCCTGTTCAGGCAGTCGAGCGGGTCACTTCCGTTCTGGGGGCAGGTATCATCTGGCAAGGAAGTCTGACCGGCTCTGGTGGGGTGCGCATTGAAGGTTCTTTCGAAGGACAGATCGAGCTGAGCGGCATGCTTATGGTCGGAGAAACCGGACGTGTCACATGCCCGGATTTACGCGCTGCAACCGTCATCGTAGCCGGGTCTATACGCGGAAATATAACCGCCCAAAAGGTAGAGATCCGCTCTACAGGGCGAATCTGGGGTAATGTGGTTACCATCTCCTTTGCCACAGAAGAAGGCGCATTCCTACGCGGCCAGATCCGAATGGAGGAGCAACTCGATCTCGGCCTGGATGGTAGCCCTGTCTCCGAACCATCTTCCGCTTCAAAAACCAGCTAATACCCATCCCAATATTATTGAAAGAACCTATGGATAAAATCAACCAACCAATTCCCATGTCGTCACCAGACCTGGGTCCAGCTGAGCGCCAGGCCGTAATGGACGTCCTTAATACCCCCAATCTGAGCATGGGTCCCGGGATTACCCGATTTGAAGAGGCTATTTGCCAACTAACAGGCAGTCAGTATGCCATCGGGGTCAACTCTGGTACAGCTGGATTACATCTGTGTGTTCGTGCTGCTGGAATTGGTGCGGGTGATTACGTTATCACTACACCATTCTCCTTTGTAGCCTCCAGCAATGTACTCCTTTTCGAAAATGCAGTTCCAATATTTGTGGATGTGGATCCAAGCACAGGAAACATTGATACAAATTTGGTTGAAGCTGCTGCACATGACCTCATGACTGGAGGTAAAAGAACCCAGCAATGGTTGCCTCGCCGTGGAGCAGAACCTGGCCAACCGCTAAAAGCAATATTACCGGTGGATGTCTTCGGACAGCCTGCCGACCTCGATCCAATCCTCAGGGTTGCCCACCAGTATCAGCTCCCAGTCATCGAAGATTCGTGTGAAGCCCTCGGATCCGAATACAAAGGCCGCCTGGCCGGAACCATCGGTGATTTCGGTATATTTGCCTTCTACCCCAACAAACAGATCACTACCGGCGAAGGTGGGATCATCATCACTAATGACTCCGTTACTGCTGATTTTATGCGATCCCTGCGAAACCAGGGTCGCGCTGTAGGGGACACCTGGCTGCAGCACACCCACCTGGGTTACAACTACCGTATGGATGAGATGTCTGCTGTCCTGGGTGAGGTGCAATTATCCCGACTGGATGAGCTGACCGCCAAACGCAATCAGGTGGCTGCCTGGTATACGGAACGCCTGGTTGAGATCCCAGGCATCGAAACCCAAATCTTAGAACCAACCACGACTCGTATGTCCTGGTTCGTATATGTCATTCGTTTTATCCCCGGCATTGATCGTGACCTGCTAGTAAAAAAGATCGGTCAGCAGGGAATACCGGCTCGTCCTTATTTCGCCCCTATTCATCTGCAGCCCTATATGCGTGAACGCTTTGGTTTCCTCCCAGGTGATTTTCCCATCACTGAAGACCTGGGAAACCGCAGCCTAGCGCTGCCTTTCTCAGGCGTGATGAGTGAAGCCCAAGTCGATACAGTCTGTCGTATCATCCACAACTTCATGTAAATACCTTGCAACCGATCAGTTATCCCCCCTTCCGGCAGCGTGGCTATTCAATACACATCCTCACGATGATCCTGTTCGTGGCAATTCTAACTGTCTGCTTCTGGCAAGCAACCACATACAAGAGCGGCTTCGGGTTAATCCTGTGGGGTCTGGCATGTCTGCTCTCTTTCCTCCCGCTTCCTTTCCTGACATACCGGGTTTATGCACTGAATCGTGGCGATTACTTACTCGACAGGGAGACTCTTACCATCCGTTGGGGTCTGCGCCTCGAACAGATCCCAGTTTCAGATGTGGATTGGGTGCGCTCCGCCTTCGATCTTACAACACCTCTGCGCCTGCCACCTTTTTCCATGCCCGGCGCCATATTGGGTATCCGCCATCACCCGGACCTTGGATCAGTCGAATTCCTGGCAGACAATTCAGCTAAATTATTGCTGGTCGCCACCGCCAGCAAAGTATTCGCCATTTCACCCAATGATCCAGTCACCTTTACCGAGGATTTTCAACGAATCGTTGAGATGGGCAGCCTGGCACCGGTACTACCGCAGTCAATTTTCCCATCCTTTGTAGTTGGACAGGCCTGGCAAAGCCGCCCAGCACGTTTTATGTGGTTGACCGGCTTGTTCCTTAATATCGGACTCCTGGTCTGGGTCAGTCTGCTTGTCCCTAACCTGGAATCCATTCCATTGGGTTTTCTGACAACTGGTGTACCCAGGAATGTTGTCCCTTCAGTGCAGCTTTTCCTGCTGCCAATCATCAGCATCCTGTTTTATTTTATTTCCTGGCTGGCGGGTTTACGATATTTTCGACGTCCAACCCAGCGAATAATGGCATATTTCACCTGGAGTTTCAGCACTTTATCAGGCCTGCTATTTCTAATGGCCGTCCTCTTCATCATCTCTACGCCAGTATGATAAGATTTGATGAGCAAGATTCCTGTGCTGCGCCTCAAATTGCAAGCAAGGGAGTATCCTTCTTTCATCCTATGCAAAGATCCAGAAAAATTCACAGGTTGGATTGAACGGATGTAAATTCTGGCAAGCCATCCATCATCAAAGTGATATCCAATATCAAGCATTATTCTTTCCAGGTAAGATCTAATGACACAATTATTTTATGGTTTCCTCCTGGCAATTGCAGTAGCATTCGCCGCATACCGCGCCCACAGCCTCAGCTATAGTGGAGCATTGACAGCTATCCTGATTGGCACAATCATTTTTGGGTTGGGCGGCTGGCAATGGGCAGTTCTATTGCTGGTCTTTTTCGTTTCATCCAGCCTGCTCTCACGCCTGTTTTCAAACCGCAAATCCAAATTGAACGAAAAATTTGAAAAAGGCAGTCAACGCGATGCCAGTCAGGTACTAGCCAACGGTGGCATTGCCGCCCTATTTGCAGGTTTGCATTTTTTCCTGCCCTCTACCCTCTGGCCTTGGCTAGCTTTCACAGCTTCGCTGGCAGCCGTCAATGCTGATACCTGGGCAACTGAATTGGGAGTTCTCAATCCCAAACCACCTCGTTTGATCACTACCCATCAGCTGGTTGAAAGAGGCACCTCTGGCGGCATTTCTCTGGGAGGCACACTCTCCGCCCTGGCCGGGGCTGGACTGGTGGCAGCCTGCGCACAATTAGTACGACCTGTGCCAGGCTTTCTGATTATCTTCATCTTCACCACCCTGGCGGGACTCCTGGGAGCTTTTCTTGATTCCTACTTAGGAGCCACGATCCAAGCCATTTATACATGTCCAACCTGTAACAAGGAAACGGAACGTTACCCTGTCCATACCTGCGGCACAGCTACCACCTTGCTGCGTGGATTCAAGTGGTTGAACAACGATCTTGTCAACCTCGGTTGTGCCCTGACGGGAGCATTGCTGGGATTTGCCATCCAATGGATGATAGCCTAATCTAATTGTGGAGATTGCATAATAATACTTATAATTCATCGACCATTACAGAAATATGTCTTATAATCACCATATTAAATTTGATCGACATAAAACTAGTTTATAATTAAATGAATATTTCTATTCAAGGAGAAAACATGTCAAACAAAGAAGAAGAAACCCTGCTTTTCCATAACCCCGGTGCAGTTACCCGCATCGTAATGTGGACCAATATCATCGCCTGGATCGTTCTGGTTGTATCGCTCCTCACGACCATATCCAACGGTTATTTTTCCATCAGCAACAACTGGGCCAGTCTTATGGAACCGACGATAACCTTTACGATGAAGCTCGGTTTTGTTTCCCAGATATTCATGGACGCCTTCACAGGAATTGTTTATTTCCTGGTATTGCGCGGTGTATCTGTTGGGTTGAATATTCTCAGGGATCTGTTCTATGGCAACGTTGACGCAGAAGATTTTGACGAAATTATGGAAGAGAATAAAGCCTAGCTAACTTCTGATGAAATGACCCAAAAAGATCTTCCTGCCTCCATAACCTTTGGAGGTGGAAGATTTTTTAATTTACCATATTAATAATATATAGAGATGGGTGGAAATTTCAAGAATCCGACCCGCTAACAGGACTTCGACACAATACCCCGATAAGGGTTGGAAAGGAAGCAAATTGGATTTTACCTGGTCTCTAAAAACCAAAAATATGGGTCGTCACAGTGCGTATACCTATCAGGATCAGTACAACACCTCCGATCATCTCCATCCTTTTTCCAATTACTCTGCCCAGTCTGTTGCCCAACCGAAGCCCCAGCAGAGACATCAAGCCGGTGACCAAGCCGATCACAACAGCAGGAAACCAAATTTTCACATTCACAATCGCCAGGCTTAATCCAATGACAAGCGCATCAATACTGACTGCGACCGAAAGCAGCACCATGTTCCAACCGCGGGATAGATCATTTTTTTCAATCTCCTCCTTGCCATTGAAACTGGAAGCTATCATCCTCCCACCCACAAAAGCCAGAAGGAGAAAAACGATCCAATGATCATAGGCTTCCAAATACCGCTCAACCGTCAGTCCAGCAAACCATCCAATAATCGGCAATAGAAATTGAAACAGTCCAAAGTGAAAAGACAATCGAAAAGTTGCCCGAGGTCCTTCAGCCCGGCGGGTAGCTCCCACGCTCAGGCACACAGCAAAAGCATCCATCGCCATGCTTAAGGCAATTAGGATTATTTCAATAAAATTCAAATCACGCTTTCCAGATCTTAAAGTCTTTGAGGATGGAACCACCAATAAACTCACGAATTAGTGAATTATCGGGAATCAGGTCAGTATCAATTGGTTCGAACCATTCCAGAAAAGCCAACAGGCGCTTAGCCTCAATATATTCTTGCTTTCCAAAGGGAACCTG
>JBDRQK010000025.1:0-7340 GCA_043826315.1 Chloroflexota bacterium | reverse complement strand
CGGGTAGAAGATGGGTACATCCCTGGGAAGTTCACTGGGCAGCGTGCCTGCCATCCCCACCTCGATCTTGCCGCCGGCATTCTCAACCAGTGTGCGCTGGTCCGTATACTGGGCGGTCGGATAAGTGATTGCCGGAGGTGTGGGGGCGGACGTTGTTGAACAGCCTGTTAGAACAAGCAGGAAGATCACGCTGACCAAGAACAATTTTGTTTTCATTTTTCACCTCTTAAGGATCAGGATCCCAGGTAATTGAAGATCACTGATTCTTTTTCCTTATTATGAGTTTTTTCCGTTACTGCTCAAAGATGTGTCTTTCTCCCGCAGGGCATACCCGGGTGTCACCCTGTTAGATCAACCACAATGCGGCAATAAAGATGACAATGACCATGGTTCCAGCGAAACCACCCACAATCCCGCCAATACCCGATGCCAGGGTGGAGGCTGGCGCCAGGTTCCTGCGGACAGCATAAGATTTGACCCATTTACTGGTTGCGTAGGCTGCGCCAATCGCAATAAAGAGCATGAGGCAGGGAAAAACGGAAACATTGAGCGGGAAACCCAGAGCAGTTGGGATGGCAAGGATGCCACCGATGAACATGAATACAAAGGTGGGTAACCCACCCACCAGCAAACCTGTCTGGAAGGGCGACCCTATTGGCTCACTTGCGGTTATGATCGGTTCCTGTGGTTCGATTGTGCTCATTTATTCGCTCCTTTTGAATGCTTGTCCAGGTTGAATTCAAGAACATCTCTCCCTGGAAAATTTTATCTTTTGCCAACCTGTCAATCCCACCTTTGGATTGATCCTTGCAGGGCAGCAAGTGGTTGGTGTTCTTACAAGTGGCAAATAAATTTTTATAATGACCACTTTCGTTCCACATTTATGGAATTACATTTTTTTATCAATTTTTATCAAGTGAAGTTTTTTATTTTGTGACCCGGGTGGCGGTCCATGTTCCCTGTGTCGGTACTTCCTCCTGGCCGCAGGTGATCCTTACGCCACCATTAAAGGTTCCTTCCGCCTCGGTCGCGGATATGAATTTCCCGGCAGTTCCGAAGGCGGAGAAGGAATTGGCATTGATCATTGAGGATGGAAATGTATAATTTCCATCCGGTGCAGTTGAACCGGGACAGGTCAGGGAAATTCTTAGATCGGTCACTTCGCTGCTCCCCTCGGCAATTGAAAAGCTTATATCAAAGGTGAGTCCTGGCCATTCTGCCTGTCCCACCCAATCACCTGCCAGGTTGAGGGTTGTTGAAGCGGGGCTCGCAGGCACTTCTGGTTCCCGGGAGGTTGTGCTGCTGCAGCCTGCCAACAGGAATATGGAAAGGATCAACACCAAGATCCGATAAAATAATTTTTTACCCATTTCATCTCCTTGTTAAGGTAAATTGCATTGGATAACTGCCATGTCTATGTCCTTTAACAGTTCATCTCCAGCCGCTACACTGATCTTCATATCTGGAGGAAGAAGAGCTATCGGGATGACTGAATACCCCGTTAGATACGCTATCCAGTCTTCGGGGACACTATCGCTGCAGAATGGATAATTCGCGAATTCAGGGATCTTTTCCAGCGATATCCACAATGAGTAGGCTGCGGGTTGCACGCCTTCAAGGGAATAATTTCCATTCATGTCAGTTGCAGTCACAGAAACGATCTTTTCTTCAAAGGTACCACTACCTGCCTCCCTAATCAGAATGACGGTCACATTTGCGATCGGTTGATCTGGACCGGATCGATATACTTTTCCTTCAATTTTGCCCGTTAAAGGTATTTCGGGGCTGGCAGTTGGGGGATGGGTGGTAACAGTAGATGTTTCCAAAGCTGGAATGATCGGGTTGATCATGTAGACATGTTCGATGACCGTTCCACTGGCATAAGTATCCCATCCATCATTGATCTCTGCATTGATGCTATAGCCAATGCGGATCTCGTGGGGCTGATCGATCTTCCAGCCGGAGAGTTCCACACCTGCCCCCTGGGAGACGTATTCAGTGTTGGGTTCTTCTTCAAAGGTGTAAGCTCCTGGCATTCCCATGAAGGCATCATCCCAGTAATTTTGACCGTCGATCATAAAAAAGAATTGCATGTTGTTCATATTTTGTGCAAGGATGGTGTGATCCCTGGCGACCCAGCCGATATAAAAACTGACCGGCGAATCGTAAGGCACATCCACCTTTTCAACCCTGCCGGGCTCGAGTTCTCCGGGAATGAGGGTATTGATGAAAAGCGCGCCCGGGCACATATCATAATAGGGACATGGCGCCAGATTCAAAGAAAGCTGAGGGTTGGCAGGGGAGTTTGCGGTGGTTTTGCTGGTTTGGGTTTGCGAAGGCAACGCCTGGGGGGATGTGGGTCCACCGCAGGCAGACAGGATCAACACGATCAACAAAAATATATGCAGGTTTTTCATCTTGCCTCCAATCCTGTCGAAGACCACCTGGCACATCTATTATTGAACCTCGAAAGTTTTATATAAAAGGGGAAATATGAGCCTTGCAATTCCAAGATCAATACTTGTTGTGAACAACCCGCATCATAATATTCAACTACTTAATTATAAGCACAATCGGTAAAATGAACAGTACCGCGCCCGCCAGCGCCAGTGTAATTCGTTACCCACACCTGCCACCTTAACTCAACATCCCAGGCAAGGTTACATCTCCTGGGAAAAATAGATCGGGTTGGAGGTCAGCGCAGGCAGCACAGGCAGCCTGTTGGCACAGGTGCAGCAAAAGCACTTTTACAATGAGCATTCAAACCGCATCAAGGAGAATTTTGATTTTTTTGTTCATTCGTTTACCACCTCTGCATAAATTTGAATATCTTTTTAAGTTCGAATTATCCTTGCCGGGTGTGCTCGATGGAAGCCGGGTGCTGCGCACCAATGTTCTTGTATCCATTATATACTCCCTATTCTTGCCAGGTTATCTCGACAACCGCTTAAGCGAGCAGGGGTTTTCTTCCCGATCATTCAGAAAATCATGGTTATGTTAATGTCTGATCAAGACGATGTTCTGGTGATTGATCCTTTCTGTTCCCTGCTCTTACGCGGTTAATTGATCCATGGACTCACCACCCCTTGACAATCTCCTTGCATTAAGTTATATTGTGTATATACAATATATACAATTGTGAGGAGTAAGCACACCATGGAAATTCTATCCGTTCAAAATCTCAGCAAACACTACGAGAAGTTCGACCTCAAAGACGTCTCGTTCACCCTGGAAGAGGGTTACATCATGGGTTTCATTGGACGCAACGGCGCCGGCAAGACCACTACACTCAAATCCATGACCCGCCTCGTCCACCCTGATTCAGGCCGGGTGAACATGTTTGGTCTCGATTTTGCAACCAACGAACTGCAGTGCAAGCAAAAGATCGGTTTTATGCTGGGTGGCGTGGATTTCTACCCCAAGAAGAAACTGGGCACCATTGCCGCAGTAACCAGCCGCTTCTACAGCCAGTGGGATGACACTGAGTATCAACGCTGCCTGGATCGTTTTGAACTCGATCCCGAAAAAAAGATCGATGAACTATCCGCCGGGATGCGTGTCAAATTTTCGCTAACTCTGGCCCTTTCACACCGTGCGCGTCTTCTCATCCTGGATGAACCTACCAGCGGTCTCGATCCTGTCTCACGCGATGAACTGCTGCTTCTCTTCCAAAACCTGATCGAGGACGGTGAACACAGCATCCTCTTTTCGACCCAGATCATCTCCGACCTCGAAAAATGTGCCGATTTCATCACCTACATTAAAGATGGTGCGATCATCGCCAAAACCGATAAAGACAGCTTTTTGGATGCCTACCGTCTGGTCAGCGGCAGCGTTGATCAGCTCAACGCTGGTCTCAAATCCAAAGTGATCGGCCTGCGCGAGCACAAGTTCGGTTTCGAAGGGATGATCCATACAGCCGACCTGCCTGTTGCCTCCAGCCTCAAAGTAACTGCTGCGGACCTTGAAGACATTATGATCCATATCGAAAGAGAGTAAGCGCCATGAAAAATTTGCTGTATAAAGAGTTCAAACTTGCCGCCCACCCGACCACCTACCTTTTCCTGATCCTATGCACCATGATGCTGATCCCCAACTACCCCGGCTATGTTGCTTTCATGTATGTCTGCCTGTCCATGTTTTTTATATTCCTGGGAGGCCGCGAGAATAAAGATATCTACTACACAGCTCTGCTGCCAGTACGCAAGCGTGATATCGTCAAGGCACGCTGTCTCATGATTGCCACCATCGAACTGGTGCAAATCGCCCTGGCCGCCCCCATGGCCGTCCTCGCCAACCATCTCTACCATGACGCAGGCAACCTGGCCGGAATCGATCTGAACGTGGCTCTATTTGGCTCAGTCTTCCTCTTCTTTGCCGTGTTCAACATCACCTTCCTGCCCATCTTCTACCGCAGCGCTTACAAAGTTGGAATAGCTCTGCTCTATGGTGGTATTGCCATCCTGATCTATTACATCGCGGCCGAGATGCTCGTCTGGATGCCTTCACCTGTCAGCACCTTTCTTGATTCGCTCAACCCCGACGATATGATCAGACAATTACCAATTCTCTTTTCAGGCATGCTTATTTGGGTTGTGACCACGATCCTTGCCTACCAGAAAGCCGCCGCCAATTTTGAAAAGGTCGATCTATAAGCGCAATATGGACATTGTCATCTCTCCCACTTCTGACGCCCCCCTCTATCAGCAGATCTTTGATCAGGTCAGCGCTCAGATCATCAAGGGTCAGCTTCCCAGTGGTTTTTGCCTGCCTCCCATTCGCACCATCGCCAAGGAGCTGCGCATCAGCGTCATCACCATCAAGCGCGCCTGGGAGGAACTGGAGCGCGCTGGCTTTATCTATACCATGGTTGGTAAAGGCTGCTTCGTCGCCCTGCTGTCCCCCGAAACCCTGCAGGGCAAGCGCTCCCTGCTCGCCAACGAAAAGCTTTCCAAGGATATTGAGTACTACAAGTCCCTTGGCCTCACGCTTGCGGAGATCGTCGCACTCGTCAAGCGCAACTTCGAGGAATGATCTCCAGCCTCAGCCGCTGTAGCCGTTGGGACATGCTGAATCCAGGATGAATTGGGGGATGCACGGCGCTCTGGTAACTTTGCCAGCCTGCCGCATCAAGGCGATTGGCGTAAAACCTATCAGCAAACCTGTTTCCCGGCATGAGGTGGTCAACCTCCGATTCTTTGACAGGCATTTAAGACAAATGCAGACCCTGAAGGTTTTTGAAACCTTCAGGGTCTGCATATTCTGCTGGCTTGCTGCAGGGCCTGCTGTGAAACCCGCTAAATCGGCTGGATCAGTGCTAATGCCGCGTTTTGAAGGTCCAGAAGGCAGTACTGGAACCGTTGGCAAAGCGCACACCAAGCGCATTGCGGGCTTTCACCTGCCAGTAGTAACTGGTGTAGGGGGAAAGACCGTTCAGGGTCTTGCTGGTGGCAGTTCCGTTGTTGACCCAGTTGCTGCAGGTATTGTTATTGCTGGTGTCATAACAGTACCAGTAGGAAGTGGCACCTGCGCTGGCAGTCCATTTTATTGTCCTGTTCAAGGGCTGGTTAGTGGCGCCATTGCCTGGAAGCAACTTGCGAAAAGCGCCGGGAGGAGCTGCAGTCGTAAAGGAAAAATAAGCTGTGCTCGAGCCGTTGGCGTACCTCAAGCCGAATATATTCCTGGCTCTCACATGCCAGTAATAGGTGGTTTTGGGTGATAGACCTGTCAGGGTCTTGCTGGTGGCAGTACCATTGTTGACCCAGTTGGAGCATGCTCCGTCATTACTGGTGTCATAGCAGTACCAGTAGGAAGTGGCACCCGCGCTGGCAGTCCATTTTATTGTCCGGGTCAAGAGCTGGTTGGTGGCACCATTGGCAGGGATTGTCTTATTAAATGCACCCGGCAGCGCCCCGGTGGTAAAGGACCAGAATGAGCCCCCGGAAAAGGTCTGACCGATGGCATTCTTTGCTACGACATGCCAGTAATAGGTGGTGTTGGGCGACAACCCGCTCAGTGTCTTGCTGGTGGCAGTGCCATTGTTGACCCAGTTGGAGCATGCTCCGTCATTACTGGTGTCATAGCAGTACCAGTAGGAAGTGGCACTTGTGCTGGCAGACCACTGCAGGGTCACGCCCTTGGGTTGATTAATGGCGCCGCTTGCGGGGGAGATCTTGTTAAAAGACCCCGGCATCGACCCTGTGGTAAAGGACCAGTAAGTTGAGCTGTTGGAGTAGGTGTTGCCGTAAGCATTGTGCGCGTACACCTGCCAGTAATAGGTGGTGTTGGGTAAAAGGTTGCTCAGGCTCCTGCTGGTGGAGGTGCCGCTGTTGTACCAACCGGAACAGGCGTTATTGTTGCTGGTATCGTAGCAGGAGTAGTAGGAAGTCACGCCCGTGCTGGGGGACCAGCTGAGGGTCGGGTTGAGCGAAACGCCTGTGGCATAATTTATCGGGCTGGTTTTATTGAAAGCCGCCGGCAGGGGCGAGGTGTAGACAGTGACACCCCGGGTCGGAATCAACCACGGGTTTGATTCTCCATCCAGCATGTGGATCCTCGCCTGAAGGGTGCTGCCGCTCAAAGTGCTGGTGGAGACCACCGGGATCTGGAATTCCCAGCCCCATCCGATCGCCAGCGGCCAGAGCAAGGTCACATCTGTGGATGGAACATTATAGTAACCGGGATTTTGGGAGGAGGCTGGCAGGGTCTGCGGACAGCCGCTGGTGAAATGGGTTGCGATCCCTGCCCCCCCATAACAGATCACCTTGTTGGTGGAGTCGATCGCCAGGGTGGTGTTTGCTGTCAATTTGATATCAATGTTTGCATTCTGCCCCGCACAGGATTTCCCCAACCCGTAGACCACCAAGTGTATATAGTAGGGTTTTCCCACGTAAGGTTCCTGTATGGATGGGTCGGCGTAGAAGCCCACATAAACGCCCGTGCCATACTCGGGATATCCGAAGTTGCAGTTGGTGATCGTGGAATATACAATCGTTCCGTCATACCAGCCGAATACCCCGGCTGTGCCGGGTTCGAGGGATTTCCCCGGCGGGTTTGCAGTTGGGAAGGCAGGCGTTGGTGGCAGATCCTGGGCAGCCGCGGGCGTAGCCTGTGCTGCGGTGATTCCAAGCACAAGCAGGCTCATGGTGATGAAAATTAAACAAGCCAGGGGAATGGGATTCTTACTCATATTGATTCTCCTTTCCAAACCTTTTTCTTGGAAAATATATGAGCGATGTTGAAGCACGGACTGCAATATTGTTTAAAATATCATATCACAAAAGAAGGTTGATAATACATATTTTCACAAATTAATAGTTGGTGGTTGATGGCTGATAACA
>JBDRQK010000024.1:0-11660 GCA_043826315.1 Chloroflexota bacterium | reverse complement strand
GTTACTTAGAGTAGCCGCTGAACGTGATGGGCAACAAGTTACATTGGATGTTGTTGAACAATACGCGTACAAATCCCGGTATTAAAAACCAACCGGCAGGCTCGCCTTCTGCTGGCGAGCCTGCTTATTTAGAAGCCGGTTTTATTCGCCGCCCTCACGGGGTAAAGGGTGAATTATTGGTGGAAATCGATGGCAATTACGAAGGTGCGATTTTACCTGGTGCAGAGATTTATCTGGGTGAGAATTATTTACCGATTAAATTGCTTTCTTGTCGTCCTCACAACCAGGGGTTGTTAATTCAACTTGAGGAAATAATTAATCCCGAACAAGCCGGGAAATTCCGGTTACAACGCATATTTTTGCCATCGACAATTAAGCGTCGGGAATTGCAATCAGGTGAATATTATCGCGATGAAATTATTGGATTAAGTGTTCGTGATGATTTGGATCAAGTACTCGGGAAGGTGAGTGAGATTATTGAAACAGGGGCTAACGATGTCTATGTGGTATCAAAACCAGGAGAGCGGGATATTTTGCTTCCTGTAATCCCTGACGTTATTCAGAATATCGATATTGTAAAGGGTGAAATTGCCGTTCATATTCTGCCTGGGTTGATGGACTTTTAATTAGTATCCAAGTCTTTCTAACACATAATTTAGATGAAAAAGAAATTTATTCTTTGAAATATTCCGATAGCAACATTAATTACAGACATAACGGAGAATCCTGATTAAGAGAGAAAATGGGAGAATTAAAGATTCTATTCTAGGATGAACGAAAAACACTATTGGTTGGGCTTTAATCTTGTAAAAGGTATTGGTGCTGTCCGCCTGCGCGCTTTAAAAGAGTACTTTGGTGATCTGGCTGTTGCTTGGGAGGCAACCTCTTCCCAACTCCTTGAAACAGGGTTAAGTCCCAGGATCGTTGAAAATATAATAAAAATTCGTACAAGTGTAAACCTTGAGAATTATTATGAAAATATTCAATCAAAGGGCATTAATGTTGTTATTAGTGATGAGGATAATTATCCTGATCGATTGAAAGAGATCGATCAGCCGCCTCCTGTTCTTTATATACGAGGAAAGATTGAAGAAGATGATTTTTGGTCAGTGGCGATCGTGGGAACCAGGCGGGTTACAGCCTATGGACGCCAGGTAGCAGACGAGTTGGCTACTTACCTGGCTCAAAATGGCGTCACAGTGATTAGTGGGATGGCACGCGGTGTTGATGCTATTGCCCATCAAGCAGCCCTTCGAGCAGGCGGTCGAACACTCGCAGTTTTGGGATGTGGAGTAGATCGAATCTACCCACCGGAGCATCGAAATCTTGCAGACCAGATAATGGATCAAGGTGCCATCCTTAGCGATTACGCTCCGGGCACACCTCCAGATAGTTCCAATTTCCCACCACGCAATAGAATAATTTCAGGTTTATCCATCGCAGTAGTCGTTGTGGAAGCTGCTGAGACGAGTGGTGCACTTATTACCGCAAATTTTGCTGCTGATCAAGGTCGGGATGTATTTGCTGTTCCAGGGAACATTTATGCCCCACAAAGTAAAGGCACCAATCTTCTGATCCAACAAGGTGCTCATCCTCTTTTGTCAGGAAGGGACTTGCTCGATAATCTCAATCTAACCCGTGTTAATGAACAACACATCATTCGTCATGCAATTCCTTCAAACTCTACCGAAGAAAACGTTTTGAACATCCTTGGAAGAGAACCAAAACACGTGGACGAAATTCGCTCCCAGACCGGATTACCAATTGAGAGCGTTTCTGCCGCTCTGGTGATGATGGAATTGAAAGGCATGGTACAACAGGTGGGTGGCATGAATTATATTGCTGTTCGTGAAGAAAAATCTGATTATTTGGTGGATAATAAATGAACCATTTATATGCTGTAATTATGGCTGGAGGCAGTGGAACAAGGCTTTGGCCGGTCTCTCGCCAAAACCATCCGAAACACACCCTGCCAATACTGGGACACCTGTCCTTATTCCAAACAACTGTTGAACGGCTGCAGGGATTATTTCTATTTGAAAGAATACTTGTTGTAACTACTGAGGCACAATATGCCAAATTAAAAGAACAGGTTCCAGAAATTCCCCGGGAAAATTTTCTTTTGGAACCTGAACCAAAAGGCACTGCTTCAGTTGTGGGTCTGGCTGCAGCAGTAATAAATTCTCGTGATCCTGATGCGATCATGACAGTACTTCCTTCAGATCACCATATCTCTAATACAGATCTCTTCCACCATATAATAAAAATTGCGATGGATGTTGCCAATAAGGGATATCTGGTTACACTCGGAATAACCCCAACTTTTCCAGCAACAGGATATGGTTACATCCAACGCGGAGAATCCATCCTGGAAGAGTTCCCTTATCCGGTATATCATGTCTTAAAATTCAAAGAAAAACCGGGAGAAATTCAAGCCAGAGAAATGGTGGCAAATAAAGATCATTCATGGAATTCGGGGATCTTTACTTGGCGCTCAGACAGGATATTGGAGGAGTTTGCGCTGCAAATGCCGGCATTACGAAATAAATTAAATGAAATCACGGAATTTTGGGGAAGTCCTACTCAAGCTATTCAATTAAGAAATGTCTGGAATGAATTAAAGGTGGAAACAATTGATTACGGTATCATGGAAAATGCCACTAGAGTCGCTGTTTTACCTGCTTCAGGTTTGATGTGGAACGATGTCGGTAGTTGGGATTCCCTTTTTGATGTGTTAATGCCGGACGAAAACGGTAATATTGTGTTTAGTGGTGGCCATATGGGTATCAATACACACACAAGTCTGATTTACGGTAATCATGCCGGCAAATTGGTTGTTACAATCGGCGTTGATGATCTCATAATTGTGGATTCAGGGGATGTCCTATTAGTATGCAAGAAAGATCAGGCTCAGAAGGTTCGCCAGGCAGTTAAAAATTTGGAAAACTCTGAGCGGGAAAATTATCTCTAGGAGGAAATTTTTGGAAGCCTACTGTATGAAATGTAAGGAAAAACGGGAAATTCAAGATCCCCAACCAGGGGTTAATAAGGTTGCAACCCCGATCACTAGGGGAACTTGTGGAATATGTGGCTCCACCCTTTACCGGGTTGGAAAAACTCCTGCTCACGAAGGGTTACCAGTACCTGAAAAGGCAAATAATAGAAGTGGCAAATTAGTCATTGTTGAATCGCCAGCCAAAGCAAGAACTGTTGGTAGGTTTCTTGGAAAAGGTTACACTGTCCGGGCGTCCGTCGGACATGTACGAGATTTGTTGCGTTCCCAAATCTCAGTGGACGTAGAAAATAATTTCACACCCAAATACCGGGTTCCAAATGAAAAGAAATCAGTTGTCAAAGAGCTAAAGGTACTGGCTAAAGATGCTGCAGAAATCTTTCTTGCCACCGACCCAGACCGGGAAGGTGAAGCAATCGCCTGGCACCTCGCAGAGGCTGTCGGAATCGAAGAAAAAATATCTCGACGTGTGGTATTTCATGAAATTACAAAGAGCGCGATTGAAGATGCATTTTCTAACCCGCGTGGTTTAAATATGGACCTGGTTAATGCACAACAAGCCCGTCGAGTTTTGGATAGATTGGTTGGTTATAGCATTAGCCCAATTTTATGGGAAAAGGTAAGAAGCAGGCTTTCTGCGGGTCGTGTGCAATCAGTCGCGCTGCGATTGATTGTTGAAAGAGAGAACGAAATAAATGCTTTTAATCCAGTGGAATTCTGGAGCATTCGAGCAGAATTCCGTGCTCGGGATGAAAAAAGTAAGAAAGCCGAATTTATTGCCAAATTAACACGTATCGATGGCGAAGAAGCAAACCTTTCTAATAAAGAGACTGTCCAGCCTTTTCTGTCAGATATGGAAAAAGCTGATTATTATGTCAGCAAAATTAAGCGTAGTGAAAGAAGGAGAAAACCTTCAGCACCATTTATTACCAGTTCATTACAGCAGGAAGCCTCACGAAGACTCGGATTCACTGCAAAACGCACAATGGCCGTAGCACAAGCCCTTTATGAAGGAGTTGAAGTTGGTGATGGTGGACAAACCGGATTAATCACTTATATGCGTACCGACTCCATAAACATTGCGGACCAGGCGCGCAATGAAGCCAGGAAATTCATTACTGATAAATATGGACAAGACTATGTACCCGAAACTCCACCAGAATATAAAACACGCTCCGTCGGCGCACAGGAAGCTCACGAAGCCATCAGACCGACTTCTGTATGGCGTGAACCTGGAAAAATAAAAGGATTTCTTGAACCAGCACAATTCAAACTTTACCAATTGATTTGGCAGAGATTTATCGCATCTCAAATGGAATCTGCAATTTACGATACCTTGAGTGTTGATGTTACAGGAAATGGTTCTGAGCACGAATATACCTTGCGTTCTGTCGGATCCACAATTAAATTTCCTGGATTTCTTGTGGTATACGAAGATGCTAAGGATGAAGATTCCAGAAACTCTTCAGACGAAGAGAATATCAAGATACCAGCATCAATTACTGAAGGTCAAAAACAAGATCTGGTGCGGTTAATTCCGGAACAGCATTTTACACAACCACCCCCACGATATAGTGAAGCCAGTCTTGTTCAAGCTCTTGAAGAGAATGGGATAGGAAGACCCTCCACTTATGCTCCCATCCTATCCACGATACAAAACCGGGGATATGTATTCAGAAATGAGAAAAGGCTTTTCCCAACCGAAACGGGTATATTGGTTAACGATCTTCTCGTCAAGTATTTTCCGGTAATTGTGGATGTTGGCTTCACAGCCCACATGGAAAGTGACCTGGATAATGTAGCTGCCGGTGAACAAGATTGGGTAGATGTAATAAAAGCATTTTACGACCCATTTGCATTCGCTGTACAACATGCACAAGCTGATATGCCTGTCACAAAATCTGAACCCGAATCGATTGGGAGACTTTGCCCGGATTGCGGGAAAGAACTTGTTATTCGATATGGCCGCTATGGGAAATTCATTAGTTGTAGTGGTTTTCCGGATTGCAGATATACTGAAACCTTGCTGGAAAAGATAGGTGTTTTATGCCCAAAAGACAAGGGCGATATTGTTGAACGTAAAACTCGAAAAGGAAGGGTTTTCTTCGGCTGCGCAAATTATCCGACCTGCGATTTTACATCTTGGAAACGGCCTCTTCCTTTTCCTTGCCCCAATTGTCAAGGGTTGTTGGTGATAGCCAACAAGAAAGAAGCACAATGCCTCGATTGTAAAGAATCATTCTTGCTTGAAAAGATACTTCCAGAAGAAAAATAACTCAATTGCAATGATTGTCTTTTCCTGATAGTACTTGTATAATTAGTTATTGCTCTAGGGTTGATAAAGGAGAATTAAAATGAATTCGTTACTGGCATATCTCAAAAAACCTCTTCTTTTGGGAATATTGGCGGGAGTCCTCGGTTTTGGATTGGGTTTATTGTGGGGATGGGGAATCCAACCAGTGCAATGGAAGGATGCACCTCCATCTCTATTGAATCCTGTCTATCAGGAAGATCTCTTGCGTATGGCTATTGATTCCTATGCTTTAAATGGTGATCAGGATTTGGCTGTTAAACGCTGGGAATCTCTAGGTGAGTATGCAAATAGCACTCTTGAAACAATAAAGCTAAATCCTGGGAAACAAGATTCAGTTCTTATCGCCCAATTCACAAATTTAGTTGCACCAGGCGGACAGGATGTTACACCATTAGCTGGTCCTGTAATACCGTCAGGGGGTGGAATTTCAGCGTTCGGCCGAATCGCATTAATTGCTTTGGCGTTATTGGTCATAGCGATCGTAATATATGCGGTCATTAAGTTTCTGAAACCTGATCTTCACCTTGGGATGCGAAATCCTTTTAAACAATCTAGGGATGAACCTCACCAGGTGGAACCGACAGATTATTCTGCCCTGGGAGAGCAATCACCTATCGCTCAATTCGTAACTACGTATATTAGTGGTGACGACCTGTTTGATGATTCCTTTAGCATTGATTCAGCCTCTGGAGAATTTCTAGGAGAGTGTGGGGTAGGTATATCTGAAACGATTGGAGTTGGCGATCCTAAAAAAGTAAGCGCATTTGAAGTTTGGATGTTTGATAAGAACGATATTCAAACAGTAACAAAAGTTCTGATGAGTGAGCATGCATTTAATGATCCATCCACATTCCAGCGGTTACAAGCAAAAGGTGAACCGATCATGGTAGAACGTGGTAAAAAGGTAACTTTGGAAACAGCCACTCTACAAATGATTGCTACTGTCTCCGAAATTGATTATGGGCAGGGAGCACTTCCACAAGGGAGTTTTTTCAACCGGGTTACATTGGAGTTAGCCATCTGGCAAAAGACTGCTCCAATTGATTGATAATTGGCAGTAAATTACTATTGAAACTGCTGATTATTACTGACAAAATTCAATAAGTGATAAATCCAGATCATCAAAGTAAAAACCTATTGATGGTCTGGATTTTTTTAAAGCAATACTATAAATTAGAATGAATATTCTTTTTCAATTATTCGATTTTGAGAATTTTGAATACGATCACTCCTCCAGGAGTTATGACTTCAACGGTATCGCCAACTCTGTGTTCCATAAGGGCACTGCCAATGGGTGATACATGTGAAATTTTACCATTTCTTGGATCAGCTTCCGAGGCACCGACAAGGTGATAGACCTCAGGCGAATCATCATTCTCCTGGATCGTAACCAAAGCTCCAATGGTAACTTTGTCACGACTAATTGCATTCTCATTGATGATGGTCGCGTTTTGTAAAATATATTCCACCTCTTGAATTCGACCTTCGAGAAAACCTTGATCTTCTTTGGCTTTCTTGTAATCAGCGTTTTCAGATAGGTCACCCATCTGTATTGCATCGCGTAATCTGGCAGCCAATGCAATACGTTCGATCTTGATTAACCTTGCTAATTCTTCTCGAAGAGCTTTTTCTCCTTTTGCGGTTAGGAAGACATCATCACCCATAAAAAATTGCCACCTTTCATTTCCTTTTTTCTGTAAAAGAGTTTAATCCAGTACCGAACAGATGTCAATAAAAGGTTATTCTCTGGCTGGTTATGCTATAATTTGAAACTTGATTACAAAAGGAATGGGAATGAGTCTGGATATCCACTCTGCTACGGTAACTGCCAGTATCATCGCAATAATTTGTTCGGTATTTTGTTTTTGGATCGGTATTCGAGCAATCCAGGATGGCAGAAAGATCGCTTTTTATCGTATCAGACACGAACGCGAAGTAGGTGGCTGGCGATATATTAGTTTGGCTCTATTCCTTGGTATATGTTCCTTGATATTCTGGTTTTTTACAGAGCCAATAATATATTCTGTTTATGAGCCAACTCTCAAACCAAGTCAAACACCAACCATCACCTTAACACCGACCATTACTTTGACGCCTACCATTACGCTGACTCCAACGATCACCCTTACCCCTGCAATATCGAATACGCCAACATTTACACCTTCTCCATATCTACCGCCAGCGATCTTAGCAAGATTCGAGAGTATTGTGACGCCAAATCCGGATGCGATTTTCAGTCCATTGTCATTTTCTAATCTTTTATTAAATGGTCAAGCGGTTAGTCCGAAAACAGAATTCTTATTCCCTGCAGGTCATGTATACGCTGTTTTTTCGTATAACAACATGACGCCGGCATCTCAATGGACTGCTCTATGGTTTCACCAGGGTGAATTGGTTTTCTTTGAAACCAAGCCGTGGGATGGTGTTGAAGGAGGTTGGGGGTATACAGATTGGGATCCTGACCCGACAGATTGGAAATCAGGAGAATACCAGGTTCAAATCTTTGTTGGTGAAGTTTTCAAAGTGGAGGGAAGATTTATTGTTGATGGAGATCCTACCATTTCGATATCCAAAACCAATACTGCTCAGCCATTGGCGACAAAAACCCCATAATTTCGTTATACAATTCAAGGAGGAGATTTGAATCATAAATCGTTTCAAGATTATTATCCAGATAATTTGTCCCATTGTTTCGGTTGTGGCAGACTCAATAAATTTGGGCATCAAATTAAAAGCTATTGGGATGGAGAAGAATCTATTTGCTTGTTCAAGCCAGAGCCTTTCCATATATCGATCCCTGGATATGTTTATGGAGGTTTGATAGCATCTCTGATCGATTGTCACGGCACGGGTACTGCCTCAGCTGCAGGTTACCGTGCAGAGGGTCGGTTAATGGACTCGTTACCTCCCTTGAGATATCTTACAGCTTCCTTGCATGTTGATTATTTGAAACCAACTCCATTAAATGAGATTTTGGAGCTCAGAGGAATTGTTAAAGAGATAAAGGGTAGAAAAGTAATTGTGGATATTAATGTATCCGCTCGTGGAATAATAACTGCAAGAGGGCAAGTGGTTGCCCTGCAAGTTCCCGAACATTTGATATCTGATTTGATTGAAAGTTAAATCTTATTGAGAGAGATTGCAACCAATACGGGCAGCTAATTGTGCGTTGTTCAATAGTAGATCAATATTTGTTCTCAATGTAGCCCCTTGCGTTAATTCAGATAAACGTGCAAGGAGAAAAGGAGTTAACGCCTGGCCAATTATATTCTTTTCATGAGCTTCTTTTTGGGCTTGCTCAATATAAGACTTGATATCACGAAATAATAATGCTGACCCGGCAGGCGGGGGTAGTGTAACCAGTACTGCACTATTAAAACCAAGTTGCCAATGGGTAAGGGCAAATTGAACGATCTCTTCAGGTGAATTTAGACGGGCACTGACAGGGAGTCCACTTTCAGTTGAATAAAAGGCAGGAAATTCATCCGTTTGATAACCAATGACGGGGACACCGTTAGTCTCAAGGATTTCAAGAGTTGCAGGAAGGTCCAGGATCGCCTTTGCTCCGGCACACACCACGATCAATGGAGTTTGGGATAAGGCTGATAGATCAGTTGAAATGTCAAAATTTGAATTAAGGTGGACTCCTCCAATCCCACCTGTTGCGAAAACCTTGATTCCAGCTTGATTTGCCACAAAGAGGGTTCCTGCAACTGTTGTGCCACCAAACTCTTTCTTAACAATGGCGGTTGCAAAATCACGGTGACTGATTTTGCGAACATATTTTTCATTTACAAGGTTTTCCATTTGAATTCTGGTCAGACCAATATGGATGGTACCAGCAAGAATGGCGATAGTGGCTGGACAGGCACCTTCAGCTCGAATAACCGCTTCCATATTGAGGGCTAATTCCAAATTCTTGGGATATGGCAGTCCATGTGTGATAACAGTGGATTCTAGCGCAACCAGAGGTTTGCCAGAATTAATGGCTTGCTGAACATCAGCAGAATAAACAAAATAGGGGAAAGGTTTTGTCATGGTAAATATTATAACTTCGGATAAGTGTAAATTAAAACGAGTTATACTTTCTGTTAATGGAATTATCCATTAAGAAAAGTGTTGAAATAAATGAAATGGAATTTAACAAAAAATTTCGTGTAGATTTTCATTGCCATACGCATTATTCAAGAGATTCGTTAACCAAACCAGAAAATCTGGTAAAAATGTGTCACCGGAAAGGTCTCGGTCGAATTGTTATCACTGATCATAATTCAATAGCAGGAGCTCTTGAAGCGCATAACCTTGACCCGTTCCATATTATTGTAGGCGAAGAGATTATGACCACTTGTGGAGAAATATTGGCAGCTTTTGTCCAAGAATGTGTCCCGGCTGGACTTACTCAAATGCAGACCATACAATTA
This sequence comes from Chloroflexota bacterium, assembly GCA_043826315.1. Classification (GTDB taxonomy): domain Bacteria; phylum Chloroflexota; class Anaerolineae; order Anaerolineales; family Villigracilaceae; genus UBA12087. Next base: position 1,912 of record JBDRQK010000024.1, on the reverse strand, counting down.
TTGCGCGACCAGGGAGCTTTTATCAGTATCTCCCACCCATTTGATAAAATGCGAAAAGGAAGCTGAAGAATGGAAGATATTTTGCCAATTCTCCCATATGTAGATGCCATTGAAGGGTTTAATGCCAGAATAATGGTGCAAGATGCAAACAAGCAGGCATTATCATTTGCAAAAGAACATGATTTGGCAATAACCGCAGGATCGGATGCTCATACTGCTTTTGAACTGGGGATGGCATCGCTTTGGTTGGATCCTTTTGAAAATGTGGATGAGTTAAAATTAAATGTCAGACACGGCATCCTTAGTTCTAAACAATCCCCCTGGTGGGTGCATATACTTTCTACATATGCCAAATATCACAATAATCTTAAAAAGGGTTGACGTATTCGCAGGATTGAGTAGAATTACATTCACGGGGCGGTGGCGGAATAGGCAGACGCAGTGGACTTAAAATCCACCGGTGGTGACACTGTGAGGGTTCGACCCCCTCTCGCCCCATATACAGGCTAAAACCTCGGTTTCAGCCTGTTTTTTCCATATTTGGGGGCATTTGGCTGGATAAAATTTTTAAAGAATCCTCTGGGTGTCGAATTCATAAAATTACACTAAGGATTTCTTTGTTTAGTATACTTCAAAATCAGAATATTTTTTTGGGGAAATTTGTATGAAACAATGATTATATTGATCAGTTGGTATTTTTTTGATTTTGATATATTCAGTTATTCTTGAACAACCATAAACTTTAAAAGAAATTATGGAGAAATTACCCCCAAATCTCCAAAATCATTGAACATATTCTTTTTAAAGCAAACCCAAAAATTCTGAATTATCCACTGGACCTGCTCGTCTGTGGGCTTGCTCTGTATCTTGATAAGTTTGCTTCAGGTAGCGTTGCAGCACAGTTATACCCTCATGTCCCAGCAACTTTGCCAAAGTATAAAGATCAGTTCCATTTCTGAGCATGGATAAAGCAAAGGTTCTTCGAAAATCATGAGGAGATGGTTCTTCAACTTTCACATTTGTCGCTCTGCGAATAAGTACTGCTCTCAGACCATCGTACTTCATTCGCTCTGATCCAAACCGCGGGTTCGTCACCCATATCGCTGAGTTTTTGTCTTTGCGGTGTTTCAGGTATTTTCTCAATGCGCGCCGGGATTGCTTCCCGAGATAAACTTGGCGTGGTTTACTTCCCTTCCCTTGTCTAATAAGAATATCTCCACGCGCCTGGTTGATATCATCCAAATCAATATTCAGAAATTCATTTGCCCGCGCACCTGTGTCCAACAGGCATAGCAAAATCGCTGCATCCCTATCTCCTGCAAAAGTACCTCGCTCACATCCTTTGATCATCCGGGCAACATTCTCAATGGATACCGGTTCGAGAGGCTCTGTTGGTACTTTGGGAGCTCTTACTTTTTTGATAGGATTAATCCAACCTTCCGGTTCAACTTCTTCTTCATACCAATTCAGGAAAGCTCGCAGAGTCCGAAAAGCTGCATGCCTTCCTCCGGGGTTATGTCCTGTATCTTGTAAGTAAAGTAAATATTGACGAATAAAGGTAGGAGTAATTTGAAAAAAACGCTCGACTGCAAATGGTTCACAATAATCAAAAAAGAGTTTGAGTTTCTTGCTGTAAAAGCAGATGGTCCCATTTGCTGATCCTCGGGATTTTCGATCTTTCAAAAATGCATCTGCCCAGATAAACACAGAATCATCAACGGCGGTAGCATATTTGGTTTGTTGGGATTCGATTATCGTGGACATGATCGCTCTCTCTTCATTAATTCTGTAGAAATTATTAGCTAATTCAACAGTGTCATCGGCTCATCAATTCCAATCTTTTTCCAGATGGGAGATGTCAATGGATTACCATTTTCAATATCAGCGATTGATGTAAAGAAAAACAAACCGA
>JBDRQK010000023.1:0-2959 GCA_043826315.1 Chloroflexota bacterium | reverse complement strand
TCCACCCCAAAATCACCCAGGCGGATCAACGATAGGGCCGCCTCCCCCCGAAAAACCAGGTCTTCATCCTTGAGAGCCGCGAGCAATGGTTCAACAGCCCGACGATCATTGGTATAGCCCAATGCCCGGACAGCAGAAAGCCGGTCGAATGTATCTCCATCCTTAAGCATCGCCAGCAAAGGATCAAATGCACGCGGACTCGTGCTATTCCCCAATACCCTTGCTGCCATGCTGCGAACATCCGGATCTTCATCCTGGAGAGCTGCGATGAGACCATCCACTTTCCATTCATATAAATCCAAATCTTCGCTTTTCAGAGTATAAAACTCACCCATTATGCTGCCCCAGTAATAATATCCCAATACCTGTGCTGCCTTGTTGCGCACATTTGCATCTTTGTCATTCATAACATCGATCAGCGGCATGATCAGGCGAGCGTCATGTTCATTGATCAACTCTTCCAAGGCCTGGATGCGGATCTTTGCATCTTCATCCTGTAAGAAAGCAAGCAGTGTATCAATGGCACGATCATTTACTTCCGGTATATCCCAGTGACCCAATAAAGATCTGGCTGCCTGGAAGCGGACGTTTACATCTTCATCCGACAGGGCAGCGAGCAGTGGATCGATCGCACGGGAATTACCCAGCCACCCCAACATGCGCGCAGCCCGGGTACGGACATTGGGATCTTCATCCGTCAGCGCTGATATGATGGGATCAACTGAACCCTCGGTGTACATTTCTCCCAATGCCTGTACTGCCTCGAGGCGTACATTTGGGTCTTCATCCTTCAGGGCTGAAGTTAAAGGGGGAATTACCCTGGTGTTCTTTGTAAATCCCAGCAGCCATGCCGCCTGGATGCGGACAGCCGGGTTTTCATCCTGGAGTGCAGCGATCAAGAGATCAACCCCCTGAGCGCTGATATCCACCTCGAGCCTGGAGGTGAAATCGTAAATGGCCGAATCCTTGAGATTTCCCAGCGCTCCGGCGACCTGGCTTCGAATTTCAGGATCTTCATCCTGGAGAGCGGCAACCAGGTTGCCAATAGCCCCACTTCTTGTGATCAAACCCTGGATGCTGCTCATCGACTCTTCATCAGCCACATCCAGGAGTGATCGCAGGGTCCTGGCTGCCATGAGTCGTACATCAGGGTCTGTGTCATTCAAGACCTCTATTAGCGGTACGACCGCATAATCATATTCTCCCAACGCCTCGACTGCCTGGCTGCGGATATTGGGGTCTTCATCTTTCAGGTATTCGATCAAAGAGTCGTAGGAGGAATTCCTTATCTCTTCCGGATTGGCAATTCCTGGAGAGCAACCGGCAGTTAACAGGCATATAAAGATGGAGAAAATGAAGATTGCCCACCATCCGGTTTTGTTTGGTCCTTGGGGTTTGTTATCCATTCAATCTCCTGGTGTTGCTGTCAATGGAATTGGGAATAAGGTTTTTTAATGATCGACAAGCAAAGTATAAGTAATGTGAAACCTTCGGTCAAGCTCAAACAGGTGGTTTCTCCATCCGTCAAACTCGCTCCATATTATTTGGAATGCGTTAGATTTCAACCTACTGGATTGATATCGGACGGGCGATATCAGGCTGTCCACCCGGTGGAAATACTGTTTGCAATGTAGGGATGGTTTCCTGAAGGATTAATACTCTTGGGATTGTCAATTTTTAAGTAGCATACAAGAATATGGGTTGAAACGCAAGCGTTATTCCCCATCTAAAACAAATCTGGCAGGTGGAGGCAGGCTCTCATTTACCAAAACACTTTTACCCAGGTGTGACTACTTATTCACTCTCACTCGCCGCGCACTCGCAATGGCTTGACCCGGATCTCAACCGAATAGGAGCTTGCAATATCCGCCATCTTCATCTGCAAGGATGACTCGTGGCGGATATATTTTTCCAGGAACCCGGTGTGAAGTTTTTTATAGCCGGGATGCAGCCTGGCTTCACCATGGATGATAATGACATTGTTCCCCAGGACATCCGCCCCTTCAAGGTTCAGCGACACCCTGGGGTTGTGTTCAATATTGCGGACGCGGTAAGACCCGGGTTGACTGTATACGATAATGCTCTCCCCATCCCAATAGAACCAAACAGGGTTGGGAGCAGGCGTTCCATTTGGGCTTACCGTTGTGAACCAGATCACCTCATCTTCCATCAGCCGTTTGTTCACACGAATACCAAATTCAGTTTCGAGATCGATCATCATAGCCCTCCTTTCGCGTGGGATATTTTTCATGGTTGACGGTCATCCTGTGGATATTTTGCAAGGATATCGCCTATCATGCTGATTGAGTTTTAAATATGGATCTAATAAATTAAAGTTGTCGAGCATGTATAAGCATACAAGAATGAAGGGGTAATTACAAGCGATTTTCCAATCCAAGACCCAAACATCTCCGCAAAAAGCACGCGGAGCAATGTCAGCAAAAAGCACGCGAAGGGGGGGATTCACTCTTATTCACACATCGGGATCAGTTTGTTTGCCTCGCGTAAGGCTGCGTTCCAGGTGAATTCCTGGTTGTCACTGAAATAATAGTAAGTTGTACCGTTGGGGAACACTGCGATCACGTTCCCGCTGACTCCCTGCATGGTTGCCACCCAGGTCTCGCAATCCAATCCAGTTGATGTTGATGGCAGGTAATGTGTAGCCCAGAAAGCATTGTTGTACATGTTGCTCGCGTCGACCACAACCCCACGATCTTTCGGGTCCTGCTGCAGGGCGGAGGCCAGCAGGCCGGGTTCCAGCACCTGCCTGGAACCGATCCTGCCCCCGTTCATCAGCAGGGTGGTGAGCTTGGCCACATCATCCGGGATCCACCAGATGCCATACCCCCCTTCAGCCTGACCCTGCCAGCCATCGTCCTCGGTCCGCATGCTGGACATGAAACCCGGGCTCATCTCCAACGGCTGGTAGATTTCCTCCACCACGAACCGGAAAATATCC
>JBDRQK010000022.1:0-11252 GCA_043826315.1 Chloroflexota bacterium | reverse complement strand
CAAAAATGCGTGAGGCTGGTGTAGAGGTCATCACCATCCCTGGTTTTGAACTTGGCAAAGGCCGTGGAGGTGGACACTGCATGACTTGCCCGTTGTTGAGGGATGCGATATGACCGACCATTTTCCGAATCGATTCACTTACAAACCTCAGTTACCTCTAATTGACAACCATTTATGCAATGCCTTTGGTAGGGATTGAGCAGGGGTTGGTACAGGTTGAAACAATGTCCTGTATCACGGGATATCATCCATAGACCAGGAAAATAGTCAATCTTCCCAATAAATCTCAGCCCAGTGTGCCGGGTGGTCGGTGGCAGAGGCAGGAGGAAGCAGGTAAACCGGGTCTCGTGCCAGCAGTGTTTTTGAGATAAAAATGTGATCTATACGGTTCCTGCCAGACATATCCACACCTTCCTTACTGATCCCACTTGGATATACACTCATCCATGAATTCGTGTAAACAGAGTCGATCAATTGGTAGGATTCTTCGGTATCCCTCATATTAAAATCACCCAGAATGATAACATTTTCCTGGTTGACTGTGCACTTTAGGAGCATTTTGGCAATAGCCAGCATAGCCTCATCTGAACCATCTGGGTGGACATTATATAAGTTGAATAATTTTCCATCCACTTCAAATTGCACTTCGGCAGTCCCATTTTCATCCTGGTCGCTAAAGGAAAAAATCGTATGTGTATTCTTTAATGGAAAACGCGAGAGAATGGCTGTCCCATAACTACCTGTAATCGTCGTGGGTCCGTAATACATACGGTAACCCAGCTTGTCAGCAAAATATCGAACATAATCCACGTTATTCAGGGAAATGCGTGTCGAGTCGCTTTCCTGTAAAGCCAGGATATCAGGCTTTACCTTCTGGATGAGAGCCAACTGACGTAGATAAGATTGCTGCCCATTGTTGTCATTGCCCTGCTGAATATTGTAGGTCATTATTTTCAGAGAAGTGATCGATTCACCCGCAGCAACTTTTATTCCTTGTACGAACAACCCATTGGCGGTAACTACCAGGATGGCTACCAGCACCAGTCCCCACATGCGAAATTGATCCACAGTGGTTTCATCATCCTGGATTGGCGCCTTGCCACGATGAAGCAAGATCAATAGGCACAATAGACTGCAAATTATCAAGAAAGGCAACCAAAATTTATTCCGAAAAAACGGACTGACCGGTTCAACGTAACCCCACACATTTGTAAAGATATTCATGAACACTAACAACACCAGTGAAAAGCTCCCAAGCAACATACCGGGTGCAATTTGGCGGGGAGTAGCTTCCTCTTGTTGCAGTTTACTCCAAAATATCTGCATATCAAAGAAGATCACAGGGAATAACAGAAGCGTGAAGATCAGAGGTAACTGCTGCCAAAATGTGGGAGTGCTGACAACAACCACTTCCGATTGCGGACTGGAAGGAAAAGTCACCCTATGTGCAAGGGTGGTTCCCACCAATGCAACCGAAAAGAGCAAGTTCCAGCCGATCAAAGCCCTTTCGGTCACCCACTTGAGAAGATTTGGTTTAAACAGGATTAGAACAAACCAGGCCATTGAAAAAACACTGGTACTCAGAACAATCACTGCATACTTTGCTTCCGTCCAACGCGCCAGCACGGCTGGAGCAGAAAACACGAAATAGATCAGTGTAAGCGCCATGAAAATTCCCAGCACGGATGAGGTTATTCCCCTGGTTCTTGTAGGTGCTGCTTCCAGAGTCGTGTCTGACTCCAATCCAAACAATGTGACACCCAGAAGCACACCCAAACTCCATCCGATCCAACTTCCTGCAGGTGTCAAAGAATAATCTATGCTTGAATTCATGGTTCGCAGCATAACTGATAATGCCACCGTCAAAGCCAAACCAAGGGCTGCGTATAATCCTGTTGAAGAAAATCTCTCACCTTTCAATCGGGTTGTCACCAGTAATGGCATAAGACATAAACATGCTGCAGTTCCGAATCCAGAAATCAGCATTCTCCCGTTGGTATCCAGACCCGGGAGGAAACCCCGCGTAACGAATATTATCCCAAAGAAAACCCATATCAACCAATCCGGCGCAGATTTGCGAATAACAAACAAGAAAACAGGTGAAAAGAAGAAAAGCAACCCCAACACTTTGGCATCCAAAGAAGTATTCAGCAGATCGAGGGTATAGATGGACGCTATCAGGGTTCCAGCCATTTGAATGAAGAATAAGAATAGAAATGCAAAAGAGAAAATTGGAAAAAAGGTTTTCTTCATGAATATTCCTCCCGATTCGATTGTGTTGATGAGGTGTCTATAGAGTAAAACCCCATAAACCAGGAAAGTCACTCTTTTTCGGTTACTTTCCTTATTGAAATATTAAGAGGTTTATTTCTCAACTGGCTACTTTTCACCCAGATTATTAACACTTCCCAGACCACTAATATTTTTCTGTATGCTCGGGTTACCATAGTAATTGACCGAACCAACTCCACTGATGTTTGCGACCAGGTCATTGACTACCCATATGCTTGCGCTGCCTACCCCGCTGATATTGGCATAGGCAGAATTGCTTTTAAATTCTTTTCCGTTGAAGCTGCCAGCCCCGCTGATTTGAACATCCAATTCTCTTACCTCACCTCTTGCACTAATGCTGCCTGCTCCACTCAAGTTAATTTCGCAAGTTCCCAACTTAACATCGATCAAGGAAGTATCACCCGCACCGGAAATAGATAATTTCAGTTGATCGCTTTGAATGCCTTCGATGCGAACCTCACCTGCAGAATGTAAATTCACCTCATGTAAATCTTTAACAACTATGATTATTAGAATTTTATCCGAAGGGTCTACACGTCGGTTCCAGGCAGACATTGTGTTCTCGACGACCAGATTACCATTGCTGACACGAGTACTTAACTGTGGCAAGAGATTATCATCCGTTTGTACTGTGACAGCGTTACTTTGACCCTGCTTGATGGTAACGGTAGCCGGGTAGCGAATATCCACTCCAGAAAACGCATTTACCTCGCGCTTTTCAGTGACGATCACACCTGAACCTGGTATCCCACCACCCAGATCCGATCCCAGATTGATTTTCCCAAAATTCCAATCTTGAGGTGTGTTCCACCCAAACTGTGGTGCGAAGAATATCGCCAGCACAGCTGCCAAAACGATCAGAGCCGAAAACAACATACCCGCCGAGCGCCAGAAACTGCGCACGATCAGACCCACACCTAGAGCCATGAGCAGGTATGGCCAAATTTGGGTCAATGCCCATAGGTTTTCGGAGGGAATTTTTCCAAGGTTGATCATCAACCAGACGAACCCGGTGGCAATCATCATGAATGGCCAGAACAATGATCTTTGTTTCATCTTATTTTCTCCAATCCATTTTTTATATTTGTACTCACACCTTCATTTGTGCAAATTTTCGACAATTATATTAATTGATTTCAGGATTCTCGGGATTTTCAATAACAGCAGGTTGATCACTGTCTTTTCCAGGTCGGGAAAACAACCCAGAGCGTTTAAACACTAGGTAAGTTCCCAAGCAGAGCAGTGCAACCGGGAACACATACCCACGTAATCCTTCCGGTGCACCCAAAGAAAAGATGATTTCAAAAAATGCACCAAAGATCACAAACATTACAGCTCCAACTTCAAACAATTTCAACCCAGCCCTGCGTCGTGATGCATCTCCCTGCCAGGCGCCCATGATATAGATACCGGCGCCGATCGACATTAGAATGACTGTCCAACTATATGACCAGGTTTCCCATCGACCCGTCAGATTTTGCAGAAATAACATCAAACCATTGGTGACAATAATACTACCCGGAATAGCCATCCAGGCAAAAGACTTACCCAATAAGAACATACCCACGAAAAACAATGCACCAAAGCCAATAATAATAAAAGGCCACATTATTCCCCAAAATCTTGTGCCCTCAAATAACCGCTCCAGAAGGGTTAGCGCACCCATGCAGATCAGTACAGACCCAACTACAAGAGCTCCATAATTTCGTTTTTCAGTCATGATTATTCTCCTTTAGAAATCTTCCGTTTTTTCTCTTATCCATCTTAAGATTGTAGCAATCATCAATTGGCTTCGATAAGGGCAAATCTCATAATAGACGCTTCAAATACGCTATGTATTACAATTTATTTACGCTTCTGGATAAAAGAAGTTGCACTCCTTCCTAAAATTCCATCCGGGATCAATTCTGACGCGCAAACAGAATTCGGTAAATTCATGCTGGAATCCGAATTCTGAATTCAGAGTTTCAGGTTATTTATAGTTTTTTGACGTTCGCAGCCTGAGGACCTTTAGGTCCATCGACCACATCAAATTCCACCTCGTCACCTTCGTCAAGCACCTTGAAGCCTTCTGCCTGGATGGCACTAAAATGAACGAAGACATCAGCTCCGGATTCACGCTCAATAAAGCCGAACCCTTTTGTTCTGTTGAACCACTTAACTTTTCCTTTTTCCATCTCGTTACTTCTCCACTGATTGCTGCACGCAAACCGGTACAATGTTTACATTTAGTTTGCGATATAAATATTATATAGCAAATATCTTTTCGTTACAATCAGGAAAATTAATATGGCTTTTTCTGATCATACTCAAGATTTTACAACCAAATTACAGAACCACTATTATTCATTAGACCTCATTGAAACTGTAGTAGAATCTCTGTGAGAAAATGCGCATGTTCGTTAAACCAGAAAATAATCATTCAACCGAAATGCCTTCTCCACCAGCGTCCAAGCCGCTGGTGGAGTTGCTTGATGTGTATAAGGTTTACCAAACCGCTGCAGGTGAATTTCCTGCCTTGCAGGATATTTCTACACAGGTCTACCCAGGAGAATTCCTGGGAATCGTCGGCAAGTCTGGAGCTGGAAAATCTACCCTGTTAAATATGATCACAGGGGTGGACGATGTCACCTCCGGGCGGGTTCTGGTTCATACCGCCAGTGGGACCGCTTCCATTCACGATATGAATGAAGATGAATTGGCTCTCTGGCGGGGACGTCACATGGGAGTGATATACCAAAGTTTCCAACTTCTCTCCATGTTGAGTCTGATCGAGAATGTAATGCTACCGATGGATCTGTGCGGTTTGTACCATCGCAATGAAAGCCGTGAACGCGCCATGGATTTATTACGCCTGGTGGAATTGGAAGAGCACGCCTTTAAAACCCCCAATCTAATTTCTGGTGGACAGCAACAACGTGTCGCAATTGCCCGTGCCATAGCCAATGATCCGCCAATTTTAATCGCTGATGAACCCACTGGAAGTCTGGATTCCGTCACTGCGGATCATATCTTTGCTGTCTTTGAGAGGTTAATTGGAAAAGGTATGACCATCATCATGGTCACTCACGATAACAGTCTGGGTCCGCGATTCACCAGACATATTCAAATCGCAGATGGCAAATTTATCAATGGAAATAATTCTAACTCGATCCTGGGGCGATCATGAAACCTGGATTCCAAACACTTCCATTATCACAAAATGAGCCAACGGATTCCGAGCAAGAAATGATCCAGATGCGCCAGGTTATCAAGACATTTATTAATGCAGCTGGAGAATTCCGAGTTCTAAAGGGATTAAACCTGACTCTGAAAACCGGCGAATTCGTAGCCATCGTTGGTAAATCTGGCAGCGGTAAATCAACCCTGCTTAACATGATCACCGGTATTGATTTCCCCACCTCCGGTCAGGTCATTGTCAACGGGGTTGATATCTATAAAATGAATGAAAGCAAAAGAGCCCTTTGGCGCGGACGCAACCTGGGGATCGTATTCCAATTCTTCCAACTTTTACCCATGCTCAGTTTGCTGGAAAATGTCATGCTGCCCATGGATTATGTTGAGATGTACGATTTCGACCAACGACCAAGACGCGCCATGCAACTACTTGAAATGGTAGGCCTGGGGAAACAAGCCAACAAATTGCCAGCAGCTGTCTCCACAGGGCAGCAACAGAGTGCAGCCATCGCGCGTGCTCTGGCTACTGACCCTCCCATTATCGTTGCTGATGAACCAACTGGAAATCTGGATTCACGATCCGCCTCCTTTATCATCGATCTATTCGACCAACTGGTTCACCAGGGAAAAACGATCGCGATGGTTACCCATGACCCATCCCTTACCGAACGAACTTCACGCACCATCGTCATTTCGGATGGTGAACTGATTGATGAGACCCTTGCCCGCTCCTTGCCACTCTTGAAACATCACCAGATGCTTGAAGCAACCCGGATTCTTGAACATCTTCAATTTCAACCCAACACGAATATCATTCAGAAAGACTCTCCAGTGGACTATTTCTACATGATAACCAGTGGTCAAGTAGAAGTTGTTCTATGCGGTAAGCGGAAAAAAGATATCAGTATTGCCAGGCTGAGTGCAGGTCAGTTCTTCGGAGAGGTTGAGCTTCTGAGAGGTGGAAGATCAATAGCTTGTGTGCGGGCTGCACCGGAAAGTCCAGTGGAATTGGTTGCCATCCCAAGAAATCAATTTATCTCACTCTTAGACGAATCAACCCTTACAGCTGATAATATTGCAAAATTGGTTCAACTCCGCGTTGAAGAAAACCGCTCTGCTGACCGACGGTCAAAGCGATGGTTTGGTAAAAAGGTGGAGTCAATATGATGCGTCCACGCTGGCACAAGATCTTTCACGATCTGATCGACAATAAAATGCGCACACTGCTCGTTGTTTTCTCTATTGCTGTAGGTGTTTTTTCGATTGGCGTCATCGCCGGTACTTATGTCATTATTTCAAATGATATGAGCGCCAGCTACGCTGCCAATCAGCCCATGAATATCGAGATGCGTACTGGTTCCTTTGATTCCAGCCTGGTGGATACTCTCAACAATTTACGCACAGTGAAAGCTGCTGAAGGTCGTCGGGTTATTAACTTGCGGGTGCGCATACCGGGCAATAAACTGTGGACAACTCTCGACCTGGTCGCCATTCAGGATTACTCAAAAATTGAGATCAATTTGCTAAAACCGTTGCAAGGAAGCAGCACACCTGCTTCAAAACAGGTTCTCCTTGAAAAAAAAGCCCTGGAAAATCTCAATGTACCCATAGGCAGCGAGCTTGAATTTCAACTTGCAGATGGAACGCTAAAAAAACTGACAGTCGCCGGAATTGTACAGGATCAGACATCTGGTGCTGGCGACTTTCTTGCACCTCCTCTCGCTTTTATTTCCATGGAAACCCTGAAATTCCTGGCTCAACCAGAAGACTTCAATCGCGTTTTTGTCGTTCTGGCTCAGAATGGGGATAATCCATCATACCTGAATGAGATGGCAGGGATCCTGAAAGACAAAGTTGAAAAGAACGATGTGGTGGTTTACCACACCCGCACGGCCCGCAGTGATCGCCACCCGATGGCTTCTATCGTTGAGGCAGTCATTGGTATTCTGGGAGCAATGGGAGTCCTCATCCTGTTTTTAAGCAGTTCTTTGATCGCCAACACTCTCAGCGCTTTGCTTAATCAGCATAAACGCCATATTGGCGTTATGAAACTGGTAGGAGGCAGCCAGAAACAGGTGTTTGGTATGTACATTGTCCTGATCCTGGCATTTGGTTTGATCGCTCTGCTTATTGCAATCCCCCTCGGTGGTCAAGGGGCTTATGCTCTTTCCGCCTTTATCGCAGATAAATTAAATTTTTCCCTGACAGGTTACCGGATTGTGCCATTTGCGCTATTGATCCAAGTGGTAATCGGATTGGCAGTTCCACTATTGGTGGGGCTATTACCGGTCCTGAATGGTTCGCGCGTTACAGTTCAGCGAGCTCTCAGCAATGATCTATCTCAGGATGAAGGTGTTAAACGTGAGGTTACCCCTCGAAGCGAATCCACATTAGAAAAATATCGTCAACGTATGATGGCCGGGTTGGCACGGCGCGGCATACATTTGCCTCGCCCCATGCTTATCTCGCTACGTAATACTTTCAGGCGCAAAGGACGCCTGGTATTAACCCTGTTCACCCTGACAATGGGTGGAGCCATTTTTATAGCCGTATTTAATGTGCAGTTTAGCCTGAACCAGTATATTGAGCAAATAGGCAAGTATTTTATTGCTGATGTGACCCTCGATTTTGATACCCCCTATAGGCTCAAAGAGGTCGAGTTGGATGGACTGCGTGTTCCAGGTGTGGAAGCAGTGGAAGGATGGGCTTATGCCAGCGCGGAGGTTTTTTATGAAGATCGAACCGCTGCCGGGAATGTGACCATATTGGCGCCACCTGTAGATAGCAAGCTCGTCGAACCGATCCTCATTTCAGGACGTTGGTTGCAACAGGGGGACGAGGAAGCTATTGCCGTCAGTGAAAGTATCCTGGATCTGTTTCCGAACCTGAAACCTGGCGACAGCCTTCATCTAAAAATAAATGGCAAGGAAGCTGACTGGACTGTTGTGGGTCTATTCCAATTCGTTAATCAGGAAGGCACGATCGCATATGGGACTTATGAATACATTTCGCGGCTTACTCACATGGCCAATCGTTCTTTCTCGTTCAGGGTAGTTACAAAGGATCACTCCCCGGAGTTTCAACAAACCATGAGTGAAGAGCTGGATTCCTATTTCCGGAATCTTGGATATCACCTTCGAGAAGCACGAACAGGTATGTCCACATTAAAAACCGCTTCAGAAAGCCTGAATATATTGGTTATCTTCCTGCTCATTATGGCAGTTTTAACAGCTCTGGTTGGCAGTATGGGGTTGGCAGGCTCGATGAGCATGAATGTACTTGAGCGCACAAGGGAGATCGGTATTATGCGCTCTATTGGTGCGGGGAATCGCGCCATCACCAGCATGGTCATCGTTGAAGGAATGATCATTGGCAGTATGTCTTGGTTATTCGGAGTAGTGATCTCATTCCCTATCACTTACCTGTTATCCGGCATTATCAGCAAGACAATTTTTAACTCTCCCATTCCAGTTAAATTTACGTTTGAAGGTTTTGGTTTGTGGCTTATGGTTGTATTGGTGCTTTCGGCAGTTGCCAGCATGCTTCCCGCTCGAAATGCAGCCAGTCTCACTATTCGTGAGGTGCTGGCTTATGAATAAGAGAATTAATAATTTCTTCAAGGTAATAATTTAAACCTGTAGAATTAAGTAAGGCGAAGAAAGCATATTAAGGAGATAAATCGATGAAGAAAACACCTATTCTAATAGCGATTTTATTGATCAGCTTTGCACTGGTATCTTGTAATGCCAATTCAGTTGCCGAGAATACCCCAACACCGATATCTGGTCCGATGGTTTTTGTAGCAGAGGGACATGTTTCTCCTCAAAATGATCTGATCTTGGCTTTCATGGTTCGTGGCAAGGTATCAGAGATACTGGTATCCAAAGGAGAAAAAGTCAAGGCTGGGCAAGTACTTATCCGATTAACCGACCAGGAACAAGCACAGGCTTCACTGGCAGCTGCAGAACTTGAACAACTGGTTGCAGAACTAGCATTGGATAATTTGCTTCGCACTACAAAACTGGCACATGCACAGGCCTGGCAGGTTTATATCAACGCACAACAAACCCGCGCAAGTGCGGAAAGAGCATGGGAAAAGCTGGACCTTGACAAAATCAAGGATGACATATCAAACGCCCAGGCGGATGTTAATGCCGCTAAAGCTGATCTGGAAGATGCACAAAATGAATTTGAAAAATTTCAGGATCTTGATGAGGGTAATATAACTCGTAAAAACGCCGAAGATGCCCTGACGATTGCCCAGAACTTCTATAATGAAGCTTTACGGAAACTCGATGAAGCAGTTAACAAACGGGACAGTCTTCAAGTTGCCCTGGAAACAACTCAAAATACTGAGGCTGAGGCAAAAAGAAATTATGAAAATACGCTTTCTGGTGCAGATCCTGAAACTTTGGCTCTTCTGGAACAACGCCTGGTTGCAGCCAAAGTCCAGGTATCTGCTGCAGAATCGCTGTTGAACAATTATGAACTGAAAGCTCCCATTGATGGGATTGTTGCTGATATTAATTTGATCGTTGGACAACAGGCTGGCCCGGAAACCTGGGCAGTGATCCTGGCTGATTTCAGCAAATGGTATGTGGATACCAACGACCTAAGTGAGCTGGACGTAGTAAAAGTGGAGATCGGGCAACAGGTGGAAGTAATTGCAGATGCATTACCAGGTAAGATCATGACAGGCATTGTAGATGAGATCGCCATTGCCCCCAAGAATCAAGCCGGAGATATTCTCTACACGGTTCGTATCCGATTACAAGACGTTGATTCCCTCTTACGTTGGGGGATGACTGTTGAGGTTACTTTCCCGGAAGATTAGAAAGAATAGATCCAGCGAAATGGTAAAACCCATGTTCAGTATGCCTCACTCTAAAAGATGGAAAAGACTGCTAGCGGAAATTCTTGGAAAGCCAACCTCTGGAGTTATCATTCTTTCGGCACAAAAAGAATATCGAAAATTATTATCAACCGGGTTATCCATCTCCATTAGGGCCCACTCACTCAGACATAGCCTGAACACACGAATTTTTCCCGGTCTGTCCCTGTATAGGGCTTTATTAGAATTCCTTCCAGATTCTACCAATAGACTAAATATCATGGAAAAAATATTTAAGGTGGATTTTTTCGGTGGAATGAATCTGGGAATTCGCTTGGTTAATAATTTACGGGATCCATTTCCACTCATCCGACCTGTCCTCAGGATAATGACGAGGCAGCAATATCTACCAGATTCTCAAATATTAGTCGAAGATAGTCCAGAGTGCTTTGCGATTGATACACAGCATTGCTTTATCCTGGATGTACTAACAGCCCTGAACGCGAGGGAATTGACCGTTCTTTACTGCATGACGGATGATTGGCTCTCTGAAGCGCTGTCAAAAGTTCACTGGTTACGAACCAAAACTCTGGCTCAAGGGCATGATAAATGTGATTTTCGTTGGTGCCGGTATATATAAGAAGAATATTTATCTTACATTTTGTAAAAATAACTTTCTGATCAACTTTATCATCCACTTGCTCGAGTAGAAATAAGAGCATTGTGGCATTTTCTTTGAATGCAAATTAATAAATAACGTTTTTTGTGATTTAGTGTTATCCCTATTATGTGAAAAATTAATTGCACAGTTTTGAGTTCCTTTTCGATTACCATTTTTTCCCAAACTGGTTCAATGTGCTAAAAGGAGAATTCATAATGACAGAAAAAAACTTCAAGGTTTATGGTTATCGCTGGGTAGTTTTGGGTGTATTCATGTTCATCAACATCACTA
>JBDRQK010000021.1:0-3552 GCA_043826315.1 Chloroflexota bacterium | reverse complement strand
AAAAGATCCCGTAACGATAGGCTTGGTGGAAAACAATAGTACTACGTACAACCTGTACAAATCACCCACCGCCTTGGGAATCTCATTACAGACAACAGCCGTGGATTGAGCATCATACTGTGGCAACATTTCTGTTACTTTGACAAGCCTTGCCAGGTCAGCCGCATAGGATGGTCTGTGTTCCAGAGTGTCTGGATCAAGCACGTGAACACCGGATGAGCCCGGGTCGAAATGGACAGCATCTCCACCATAGAATACGGTCGGATTTCCATTCCGATCAAAAAGGTTGAAAGAGTGCGGAGTTGTCTCAAGGGTTTTACGGGCAATCTTTTCAGGGATCCTGACAATGTCACTATTTGCATCCACCAGCGCTCCAGCCTCCGTAAGCAAAGCGCGGGCTTCCATGGATTGGACTTTGATTCCGGGTTTTTGCATCAGTTGAAAAGCTTCATCGATGATTCTGTCGATTAAATCCTGAGAAAGAAGTTCCAGTCTGGGTTGCATATGTCTCACTTCTCCTCGGCAGCGATCAATTTTGCCAGTTCGGCGGATAATTTTGGATCCAAAGGATCTGGTTGGTGTGTAGCAAGTATATTGCGTGCTTTTGCTAGTGCCCAATCCCGGGCGTCATCTTTCTTTTCTTCCCAGACATTGTAAGGTCTGCGATCCATAAATTCCGGCAAGAATACATCCCGCATATGTTTCAGGGTATGCTTTTGTGAGAGATAATTTCCACCTGGACCTACAGCAGCGATGGTATCCAATGCCATGGTTTCATCATCAACCAAGATACCCTGCATGGTCTTATGAACGATGGAAAATATCTCAGCATCCATCATCATCTGTGCGTAAGACCAGATCCTACTGCCATGCAAAAAACCCAAACCCAGCAACATATCCGACATGGATACACAAGCCATGAAAGTTGACAGACTGTTCTCAATGCCTGCCTGCCAGTTAGAATCTTTCGCCCCGGTTGCAAAGGATCCCATGGATAAGGGGATATCATAAAAATCGGATAATACATTCGTAGCTGCACCAAACAAAAAGTCTTCCGGTCCACCTCCCGTATAAGCACCATTACGCAAATCCGATGCAGTTTGTGCAGCAGCATAAAACACTGGGGCACCTGGGAAAGCCAATTGAATTAATGCCGTGGCAGCGATCACCTCAGCATTGCCCACTGCCAACACACCCGCCATGGTGGCAGGTCCTGTGGTTAGCGCTGCCGACATGGTCATAAAACCAGTAGGAATTCCAGCCTCTGCGGCAACAAGGGCAGCATCCAGACTACCTCCATCATGTCCAAGTGGTGGTGCTGTACACTGCATTAAAGACAGCACCGGGCGTTTCCGTAATTGTTCTTGACCACCTGCTAAAAGAGCTGCCATCTCAATGGCAACGCGCGCTTCACGTTCGTTGTAAATACTTTCAGTCTGTAAATGCTTGGTGGAATTTTCCCAGATCGCTTTTATCTCATGGAGTCCGCGAGTCTCCACCGGCGAATCCTGTGCCGATAATGACACCCAATGGAATCCGACTTCTTCAGTTGCATCTGCGACACGAGCAACTTCACCTACATCCTTCAGACAGGAGGTGCGCCGTTCACCCGTATGAATATCAATTATCTCCACACCGCAACCATCCGTCCCCACAAATACATGGTTACCATCCAGAGGAAGGTCTTGCAGTGGATCACGAGCGCATAAATCATATTTGGGAGGTGCTTTTTTTAATGCAGTTTCTATCAAGTGAGGTTTTGCTTTAACGATCATGCTCTCGCGGTCAACAGAGGCGCCATTAGCTTCCCAGATATCCAAAGCCCGGTTTGAAGGAAACCTGACGCCTACATTTTCCAGAATATTGAGGGTTGCATCATGTATCTTTTTCACTTCCGTTGGAGTAAGTATTTCCAGATGGAGCTTGGGATTTGTTATGGATTTAATATTTTTAGACACAGATTACCTCTTATTATTTAAAGTCCCATCATTTTTTTGGCAACATTTACAGCCCCGATCGCATCTTCAGAATAACCATCCGCTTCTATTCTTTGAACCCAGTCACGAGTTACCGGAGCCCCCCCAACCATGACCTTTACCTTACGGCGCAAGCCTTCTTTATCCAGTAAATCGATAACTTCTTTTTGCTTTACCATTGTTGTCGTCAGAAGAGCGCTCATGGCAACGATATCTGCATCAACTTCTTTTACTTTCTCAATGATCCTGGTCGAGGCTACATCAACACCCATATCATAGACCTGGAATCCTGAGGCGGACAGCATCGTTCCGACCAGTGATTTTCCGATCTCGTGGATATCTCCTTCCACCGTTGCTAAAACAATTTTTCCAAGCATCTTACGTTCTGTTCCACGTTTTTTCATTTCTGGTTCCAAAGCGGTAACTGCTGCTTTCATGGCCTCACCTGCCATTACCAGTTCGGGTAGAAAAGCATCTCCATTGGCGAAGGCTTCCCCTACCGTGTTGACACCCACTACAAAACCATCCGTGATAGCCTGGATCGGATCAATATTCTCGGCAATAGCCTGATTGGCAAGTTCCACTGAAACATCTGAATCTCCATCAATAATGCTTTGAGCCATTTTCTGAAAAAGTTCTGCTGACATTTATTGCTCCTTTGAAAAATTTTAGATTTTAATTTGAAAAACCAGTTATTACTTTGAAAATTGTATTCCCTTGGATTTCAATAACTCGGCAGGGATTCCGAGATACATCACCAATTCACTCCCCAGATTCTGTATATGAATTCGTGTTTCTTGTGCGGATCGAGCCTTATCATGAGCAGCAAGGGCTTCAACGATAGCCATGTGCTCATGATATTCCCTTAGCAAACTTTCTTCAAGTAATTCCGGATGGCGGAACATATATTCATACAACATCCAATCCGGGAATGAATTGATCACTATGCCGTACAATTTGGATAATAAAGAATTTTCACTAGCTTCGACAATGCCTACATGGAATTCATGGTTTAAATGCCTCTGGGTCGACATATCATTTAGAGTCACTAAATTCTTGGTTTGTTCTATAATATTTATGAGTCTTTCAACTTCTTGATCTGTAATCCTGTCAGCTGCGCTAAATGCTGCGGAACATTCCAGAAATAACCGCATTCCATGCGATTCCGCTATCTCATTTGCTGATAATTGCATAACCCGAACACCGCGGAAAGGTTCACGTTCCGCCAAACCGGTTGATACCAACAAATCCAGGGCTTCACGAACTGGCGTCTGACTTACACCCAGATGTGAAGAAATTTCCTCCTGACGCAACCAATCCCCTGGTGCATATTTCCCTGCAATAATTCGCTTATGAAGGATCTCAAATATCTCTTCCTTCAATGGCTTCCGCTGGACTTGTTCAAATTCAAGGTTGGAATCATCAATCATATTAACATATATTATACATAATATATAACCTTCTGAGTAGGGGTTACAAATATTCTTGTAGGAAACAATCATAGGTTTCACAAATTCATACTTAAGGTAATTAATTAATATTCCGTTATAATTATTAAATTCCATCACAATGAAAA
>JBDRQK010000020.1:0-5112 GCA_043826315.1 Chloroflexota bacterium | reverse complement strand
CATCCAACCCGGCAGTTCCAGCGGTTGCGAAAAGGAATCCCAACAACCAGCGTTTATGCGGTTTGAGCAGTTCCACAATACGTTTGAAAGTGGGTGCGGTAATTTGGCTTGTGAATTCTTCTTCTTCGAGTTCTATTTGATCATCAGGCATAATTTTATTCTCCGCGCCTTGTTTTCTTAAGAGGTTCGCCTTGCTTGAATAAGGTGGACCGGGCTTTACACAAAAGGGCACTAGGTTATTGATTCGATCTCTTCTTCCAATTCTGCATCGATCCTGGTCTGGATATCATAGATCTGGCGATACATGCCTTCGCGGGAGATCAGGTCTTTGTGGCGACCCATCTGGATCACCTCGCCTTTGTCCATCACCAGGATCAGGTCAGCCTCCATCACCGATTGAATTCGGTGAGCGATGATGAATGTGGTGCGGTCCTTCATTAATCCGGTCAACGCTGTGCGGATCTCGGTTTCGGTCTCCATGTCCACAGAAGAGGTCGAGTCGTCCAGGATCAGGATGCGTGGATCTTTGAGCAGGGTTCGGGCGATGGCCACGCGTTGTTTTTGTCCTCCGGAGAGGGTTACACCCTTTTCACCGACCAGCGTCTTATAACCTTCCGGAAAAGTCAGGATGACATCGTGGATGGCGGCAGCCCGGGAAGCCTGCTCCACTTCTTCATCCGGTACATGTCGGCCAACCCCGTAAGTGATATTCTCACGGATCGAGCGGCTGAACAGGAAAGGTTCCTGCTCAACGATGCCGATCAGGCTGCGCAGATACTGGCGGGTGTAATCTGTGAGTGGCTTGCCATCCAGGAGGATGCGGCCCTCGGTATATTCGTAAAAGCGTGGTAACAGGTTCACCAAAGTTGTCTTGCCAGATCCGGTTGAACCCAGCAGTGCCACAACCTGTCCTGGTTGGACCTGGAAACTGATGTGTTTGATAACATCCGTATTGCTGTCTTCATATTGAAAGGATACATCTTCGAAAGAGATCTGGCCTTTCACAACAACATTTGGTTCAACAGATCCCTCTGTAAGAGATTCCCTCTCCTGCTTAACGATCTGCATCAGGCGCTCGTACGAAACCAAACCGGTCGAGGTGTTTACGATGATGCGACCCAGGTTGCGCATGGGCCAGATCAACCAGACCACCAGGCCTACATAGGCAGGGTAAGTCCCGATCGTGATCTCACCATGGATGGCCATAGTGCCAGCCAGGATGAAACCAGCCAGCATCTGCAAACCGCACAGGATGTCGGATAATGGCCAGAAGAGGGAGTGCATGCTCAGGAGTTTCTTACCGCGCAGGTATTTCTCCCAGTTGTTCTTCTCAAACTTGTCCATCTCGTAATCCTGTCGGGCAAAAGCTTTAACCACGCGCACGCCGGTCAGGTTTTCCTGCAAGGTGGTGGATAGCTTGGCTTCCTGCTCCTGGTAAGCCTCATAAATGACGGTTATTTTCTTGAAGAACCAGATCGAGACGACCAGTATGACCGGTATGACCGCACTTGAGGCCAGCGCCAGTTTCCAGGAGATCAACCAGATGGCAATGAAGTTGATGATAAACATCAGGATGATGCGGCCAACGCCAATGGCCTGTTCGTTGAAGAAATTTCGAACCGAATCCACGTCGGATGTGACACGCTCGATCAGATCTCCGGTAGGGGTCTTGCTATGGTAGGCAAAACTCAGGCGCTGGATGTGGTCAAAGAGGAAGTTGCGCAGACGGCGAGTGATGCCCTCCGCCGAGAAGGATGCCAGCCGTCCCGAAACATAGGAAAAGCCACCTTCGATAATTGCCAGGCCGATGAATCCCAGTGCGATCATCACCAGGGTCTGGGAGAACGTTCCGGCAAAAGGCAACCGGCTGCCTACCACCATGTCTGCAAAATTACGCAGCAGCAGGTAGGTCAGAGTCTTCGCCAGAGCAGAAACGGCTAATGCAATGTTGGCAGTCGTATATGCCAGGCGGTAACCGCTCATCATGCGCCATAGTCCAAGAAGTTTTTTCCTGGTCAGGGTTTTTCGGAAGTCATAATACGTTGAAGGTTGTAATACGGTAGTCATATTTTTTCCTTCTGATGATCCATCTACCGGTACGATTGGCGGTTGAAGAGATCGGAAGACAATTGAATAAAAAAACCACGGTGCTTGTGTGCACCGTGGCTCTAAGCTGACACGATCGACTGTCAATTGGGAACAGGCGCACTCCAAGAAGGTAGAATCATTTCACTTGCATTAAAAATGCGGGCAGGAATGAAATAAATTTTGGTACTGAATTTTGCCATGGATCTACCTCCTTTTAAGATTTTTATTACGGGGAGAGTTTATCATTAATTCAGGAAGGGTGTCAAGGATTCCGCGTTAAGTTATATAAAGTGATGCAATCAAAAGAAGGGCTTTGGATTGAATTGAGGGGTCCATTGTTTGAACAGGTTGAAAAAATTTCGAAAACTTTAATTGTTACCTTTGAAAAAATGCAATGGAGCCGGTATCATTCTCCAATTTGTACATTATTACACAATTTATTTGTATAATAGTCTTATATGTCCCGTCACCGTGTTCTTATGCCTGCCATCGCTGCGTCGTTGGGGATGGCGTTTCTTATGTTGAATACAGGATCTTCAGCAATGGGGTTAAAAGAAAATAACCTGGCTGTAGGTAATGTAACACCAACCTTTGATATGTCCCGTTTGGAACAACCCCCGACACCAGCCGCGCCAGACCAGGTCAATACCGGTGGACTGGTGTTCTGGGGAATGTGCAGTAGTTGTCATGGTGACCGGGGGCAGGGCTTGACAGACGAGTGGCGCGATTCATTTGGAAAAGAAGAAATGGATTGTTGGAAATCCGGTTGTCATGGGACAGATGCTCCACAAAACAGTTTCCAGATTCCAGAAACAGGCGCACCGGCTGTGGCAGGTGCAGGTTCACTGATGCGTTTTTTAAATTCAAATGAGCTGAGGACCTACATCAGAGAAAATATGCCACTTTTCCCAGCCGGCTCACTGTCGCCTGAACAGTCCTGGGATCTGACGGCTTATATCCTGCAGATGAACGAAGTTCAACCTGAGGGGTTAATTTTAGGACACACCAATGCTGCTGCCATCCCTGTTCATGTTAAAGTCAGCAAACCTGAAAGTGAAGCTCCAGGCACGTTCATCCTGGCAGGTATCCTTTTCCTGGCAGCCATAGGTGTTGGCTATCGTCTCATGGGAGATCATAATGGGGCAGAGGTAAAACACGCCAGGGCTAATTTTGTTCAGCACTTGCATCCACCCCGCATACCACTGGTGCAAAGCCGCTTTTGCTACACCCTTGGGGCGGGAGGACTGGCTGTATTTTTCTCCCTAATCCTGCTTGCAACCGGATTGCTGGAGATGTATTACTATGTTCCGGTTCCGGGGCAGGCTGCCATTTCGGTGGAAAGCATCACCACCCTTATTCCTTACGGGAATCTGGTGCGCAATCTGCATTACTGGTCTGCTCAATTCCTGGTGATCATGATGACCGTGCATCTCCTGCGAGTGGTGCTGACCGGAGCGTATGCTCCACCGCGTCGCTTCAACTATTTGCTGGGGTTGGGGCTGTTCATTCTTATCCTGCTTCTCGATTTTACCGGTTATGTTCTGCGCTGGGATGAAGGTATACGCTGGGCACTGGTGGTAGGCACAAACCTGGTAAAGTCCATCCCATTGATTGGAGATGGAGTCTATCGTTTCGTGGTCGGAGCGGACGAACCTGGCG
This sequence comes from Chloroflexota bacterium, assembly GCA_043826315.1. Taxonomy (GTDB): domain Bacteria; phylum Chloroflexota; class Anaerolineae; order Anaerolineales; family Villigracilaceae; genus UBA12087. The sequence continues at coordinate 1,365 of JBDRQK010000020.1, read as the reverse complement.
CTTCCACCCTGACACGATTCTATGCCTGGCATATCTTTGGGTTGAGCCTGTTTGTGGGTATCCTGGTGATCTGGCATATTTTTCGGATACGGCGGGATGGCGGCATTGCAGCTGCTCCCGAAAAACGATCCCAGAGAAAAATGATCACCCGTTCGGAATTGATACGCAAAGAAGTAATAGCCATGCTGATCGCTGGTGGTTCATTACTATTGTTTGCACTGGTCATCCCCGCCCCAATTGCTGCTCCTATTTCGGTTGGCGGGGCAATAAGTGGTGATTCAGGTGCGCCGTGGTTCTTCCTGTGGATCCAGGTCCTGCTCAAGAACGGTGATCCATTTGTGATGGGTATACTTGTTCCGATCCTGGTCATCGTTATCCTGGGTTTGTTTCCTTACTTCTTGGCATCTCCCCAAAAAGAAGACCAGGGGGTTTGGTTTTCCAGGAACAACCGCATGGCTCAGGGATTGGTGTTGCTGGTATTGCTTGTGATCCTGATTTTTACAATTATGGGTGCCATCCAGAGGTAGCATATGAAAAAGCATCCTTTCTTTTCGCGGCGTAACTTTATCAAGCTCCTGTTATGGGTGGCTGGGTTTCTTGGACTTGGTGGGTTGGTTCGGTTTTTTAGTTTCAATACCCCTGCAACCCAGCCCTCCCGATTCGAGCTGGGTGATGTAAAGGAATTCCCTGAAGGTTCGCGTACCATCCGCGTGGAAATACCGGCGGTGATCTACAACCAGGCAGGTAATATTAGTGCGTACAGCTTGATCTGTACGCACCTTGGTTGCCGGGTGGAAGAGAAGGGTTCAGGATTTGAGTGTCCTTGCCACGGATCGGTATTTGACCACAACGGGAAGGTTATTAAAGGACCCGCCCAAGAACCTCTACCTGCTTATGATGTCGAGATCTCGGAAGACAGGCAGGTAATAATAAAGGCTCATGAATGAGGCACCCTTGAAGAAATTTTTGAGATGGACTGGTAGCCTACTTGGAATTCTACTGGTTCTTTCTGTTCTTGGGGCTCTGGGGTTATATGGACTCGGGCAGATGCGGCTTAAGAAAGTTTACACAGTTCCGGAGCAAAGGCTGGTTATTCCGAAAGACGAAGCCTCCCTTATGGAGGGGCAGCGTATTTTTCGGTATCGGGGGTGTGAAGCTTGCCATGGCGAAAACCTGCAGGGGTTGGTCTATATGGATAACCCGGCACTGGGACAGGTCATCACACCCAACCTGACCAGTGGGGCAGGAGGCATTGGTGCTGAGCGCACAGACTCAAACCTGGTGAGCGCCATCCGGCACGGCATTCGTCCGGATGGAACCCCGCTCTTGTTTATGCCTTCCACTGAGTTCTACTATCTGAGCGAT
>JBDRQK010000019.1:0-2515 GCA_043826315.1 Chloroflexota bacterium | reverse complement strand
AGCCCTACTGGCAAGCGGGAGAATAGTCTTCAGACTCACCTCAAATCGGGGAGAGGCTCGTGGCCTGTATTGTGGTATGGGAATCTGCTACGAGTGCATTGTAACAGTGAATGGCAGACCAAATGTGCGAGCCTGCCAGACCCTGGCTCAACCAGATGATATTGTGGAGTGCCCATCTTGAACTCTGAAATATCCCCAACTCCCCTGACAGTGATCGGTGCTGGCCCTGCTGGCATCCATGCAGCTTATGCCGCAGCCCAAGCAGGAGTTGCAGTAACCTTAGTTGATGAAAACCAATTTCCTGGTGGGCAATATTATCGACAGGCTCCTCCGGAGATCAAACTGCCTGGAGAGTGCGAGCATGCCGAGGCTGGATCCGTGTATGCCCTGCTCGATCACCCAAAGATAAGGGTGTTGTCCAACCGGATCGTTTGGGGCATTTTTGAGGAGCGCATATTGGCACTGGCAGACAGCAAGACCACCTCTACCCTATCTGTGGACAAGGTGGTGCTGGCCACCGGCGCTTACGAACGCCCGTTGGCTTTTCCCGGATGGACGCTGCCAGGAGTAATGGGTGCTGGGGCGACCATGCGTATGGTAAAAACCCAGGGTCTACTGCCTGGTAAGCGCGTCCTCTTGGCCGGTCTAGGTCCTTTGCAACTTCCCCTGGCCAGCCTGCTGCTTAAGTTGGGGGTGGATGTGGTTTGTATAGCAGAAGCCGCCCGATTATTTTCTGGACTGACCGTTATGCCTCCCATGCTGGAAAATCCGGACCGTATAAGAGAGGCCGTGTCCTACATTTCCACGCTGATGAAATACAAAACCAGGTATTTGTTCAACCATACCATCACAAGGGTAGAAGGCAAGGAACAGGTGGAACAAGCGACCATTGCAGCTTTGGACAGAAACGGGAAACCCATTCCGGGCACCGAGAGAAGCTATGAAGTGGATTGTGTATGCCTGGGATATGGTTTCCTGCCATTATTTCAACTGCCAGTTGCCTTCAGGTGCGAATTGAAATATGACCAAGATCTGCGCTGGTATTTACCCGATCATAAAGAGAATATGGAGACTACCATTCCCGGAGTGTTCGTCGCCGGGGACGTGACCGACATGGGTGGAGCCAAGGTGGCTGCTGCTGAGGGACGGGTGGCCGGCCTGACCGCTGCATATCAACTTGGTTCCCTGAACGAAGCTGAATATTACCAGCAGGTTCAACCTTCTTTGTCAGAACTACGCCGCCTGAACCGCCTGGCACGCGCCTTCCAGAAAATGTACGCCTTTCCGGAAGGGTTATCCACTCTTGCAGATGACGAGACGGTCATCTGCCGCTGCGAAGAGATCACCCTGGGAAAGCTGAAACAGGTCCTTGCTTACGGAGTGGAAAACTTATCCCAGGTCAAAAGGTTATCCCGAGCCGGGATGGGATACTGTCAGGGGCGCAACTGTAGTGTATTGGTCGCCCCGTATGTAAACAGTATCTGCGGCCAACCGCTGAATACGGTCACCCCCTTTACCATCCGGCCGCCTCTCCATCCTGTTCCATTGGAGGTGATTACCTCCGGCGCCTTGATGGATTATGACCAGCAGAGTTGAAATGAATATTTTAATGGAGATGGATGATGAGCGTTGAAGCACATGATGTGGTCATCATCGGAGGCGGGATCATCGGGATATCCATGGCATATTATCTCGCCAAAGAAGGCGTCGATGTGTGCATTGTGGAAAAGGGGAATATCGCCATGGCCAGTTCCGGCAGATCCGCTGGCGGCATAGGCCAAAGTCATCGCAAAGAACCAGATCTCCCCATTGCAAAATATGCCGTCCAGATGTGGAAATCCATCTCTGCAGAGATGGATATTGACATCGAGTACCGCCAGCACAATAACCTACGGTTGGCGATGAATGAAAAACATGCTGAAGAACTTTTGGCGATGGTGGCACGGGAAAAAAAGGGCGGATTGAATGTAGATTTTATCGATAGCACTGAAGTAAAGAGCCGAGTGCCATTTGTAAAAGAAATATACCTTGGAGCAGTACTCAGTCCTAACGATGGCTCTGCTGAACCATTCGTTTCGTGTTATGCACTGGCTCGCGCAGCTGTCCGCCTGGGTGCAGTAATCTACCAACACTGCGAAGTTACTGGTCTTCAAGTCACCAGTGGAAAGATCCAGGGAGTATTAACCCCGCGAGGTTCCATTGCTGCCAAGTATGTGGTCAACGCGGCCGGCGCCTGGGCTGATGGGATCAGCCGGATGATCGGTGTCAGCATTCCAGCGACCAACAAGCGCTCACACCTGCTTGTCACAGAACGCCTGCCTCACTTCATGGACCCCTTCCTCAGCACCGATATTTATGGCTACTTCCGACAGACTTTATCCGGAAATGTACTGATCGGCTATCCCGCAAAACCTCTTGGCTCGGATATGCGCGTAACTTATGAAGCTGTTACTGTCGGTGCCCAGCGATCGAACACGATCATCCCCCGCCTGCGGGACGTTTCGATGATCCGCAG
>JBDRQK010000018.1:0-3215 GCA_043826315.1 Chloroflexota bacterium | reverse complement strand
GCCAGGCTGAATTACAGATTGGGCATCTTCAAATTGGTTTCGGACCACTCGATAATAAGCGCTCGCTCTATAAAGGGTGCTTGCAGCGAAAATCAGGGAGAATAAGATCACACATATGATAAAAACAGTGATTCCCTGGATTAAACCATTGTTTCGGAAGAGTTGACGCCTTGAAGGTTGCATAAGTAAAAATGCAATTCCTATTCCAATTAATGCTGCGACTATGAAAACAAATAAAACAACTATGAATGTTAGAAAAGACATAAGGACCCTTTATCGTGAGACAAATTATAAATAGCCTGCCAGTTTCATGAATTTGGCAGAAATGCCAGGGAATAAAATATTGTGCCATATTGTACCTCTACTTGATATCGGGATTGAGATCAATTAATAATGGCATCTCAATAAATAGTGAATGAATAATGAGTTTGAAAAAAGTGTACAATTCAATTGCTAACTTCTCCTATCCTATCAGTATTGAAAATAGAAAAAAAATGATTATTTTCCTATTGATATGAGGTGCTAATCTGACGAGTTTTTTTCTTTATGGAGATAATTGGAAAAATGAGATCGCCTTACATTACCTTATATTATGAATTTGAGACGATTTGAGATATATTGATAGTTTCCGGAAGCATCAACTGGCTATGATTCATAAAAATTTGGAGGATGCACTCATGAAGAATCGATCGAAACAGATTTGGATCATAGCCCTTGTGTTGGGGTGGCTCTTTGATTTTCTGTTCTGGAAACATACCCCGGGCATAAATTTTTTCATATATGTTATTTTGTGTTTGGTTGGAGGGTACCTTGTATTACGCAAGGATGGAATTAAACCTGCTACCCGCTCTTGGATTTTGGTAATCCCGATCTTATTTTTTGCTGTTATCTCATTTTTACGACAGGAACCTCTCAGTTTGTTTCTGGCTTTTGTTTTTTGTTTAATTCTAATGGGACTTTTAGCGATCACATATACAGGAGGTCGATGGAGTTCGTTTGGATTGGCGGATTATTTGGTGGCATTTTTCCACCTTGCAGCGGGGGTATTGACCAAACCATTCCTGTTCACCAACGAGAAAAAACAACAGATCGAAGAAAATGTCGGAGCAAACGAAAATAAGAATATCTGGCCCATAGTGCGAGGAATTCTAATAGCCATTCCTTTTCTGGCGACCTTTTCGGCTTTATTGTCTTCTGCAGATTTGGTATTCGCCCAACATTTGGACTCCTTCATACAACTTTTCCGATTGGAAAAATTACCAGAATATATCTTTCGTGTTATCTATATCATCATAGGTGCATATTCTCTGGTGGGCATCTTTTTACATGCTGCTATCAGCAGTCGAAATGAAAAATTGATCGGCGAAGAAAAACCATTGATCCCTCCTTTCCTTGGATTTATTGAATCCAGTATTATTCTGGGAAGTGTAGCAGTTCTATTTTCAGCTTTTGTGGTTATACAGTTCCAATATTTTTTTGGTGGTCAGGTTAATATCAACATTGACGGATATACATATGCCGAATATGCCCGGAAAGGCTTTGGGGAGTTGATTGCAGTGGCTGTTTTTAGCCTGGTTTTATTCCTGGGTTTAAGTGGAATCACTCACCGGAAAGTTGCACTCCAACGAAAAATATTCTCCGGTTTGGGTTTAGCAGTAGTAATCCTGGTGGGCATCATGTTGGTTTCAGCCTTTCAACGTTTGATTCTTTATGAAAGCGCTTATGGATTTTCACAATTACGCACTTACACTCACCTATTCATGTTCTGGCTTGGTCTGCTTCTGGTTGCGGTGGTGTTTCTTGAAATTATGAACAAGGAAAGAAAATTTGCCTTGGCAGTTGTCTTGACCAGCCTTGGTTTTGCTGCCAGTCTGGCATTGTTGAATGTGGATGGTTTTATTGTTCGTCAGAATGTGGAAAGGGCGATTCAGGGGCAGGAATTGGATGCTGCTTACCTGGCTTCTTTGTCAACTGATTCCATACCTGCACTTGTTGGGAAGTTCAATGATATAAAACTTTCGGAAGAGATTCGTGAACAGTTAGGTGCCTCCCTGGCTTGCATGTCAGCCATCAAACCTTTGCAGGATGAAAGAGATTGGCATTCTTTTAATTATTCCCAATTCAATGGACAAAAAATGCTGGCAGGGCTTGAAACAAAATTAACCGCATATAAAATTAATGATTATGAATATCAGAAATTCGTGACCACACCTTCTGGAAAGAAAATAGATTGTTGGGATTATGACATAATGGATTGAATTACTTTTTGATCAAAAGGTGAAATTTCTTAGCAAAAAACAGAGTGGAAGGAGTCTTAAACCATCCACTCTATTCATTATGATCAATCCATAAATACGAATAGGTGAACGTGGAAATAGGGGTAAAATTGTCGTAATTGATCCGATCTAATCGGGAGGATGCTTTTGAGAACTTTTGAAACCCTGACTGCGGTTTTCCTGCTATTTTCCATTCTACGATATGTCATTCCCAATCGCCCGCGATGGTTGGAATATTTGCCATCATTGACAATGGTTGTGTGCTTGTTGCAAATTAATAGAGAAGGCTACCGTTGGCAAATGGTACCGATCTTTGTTTTCTCTTTTGTGATGTTCCTGTTCACGCTACCATCAATTCTCGGACATACACGTAAAAACACAATGGGTCCTGGGCGTAGGATTTTTGGGTTGTTGTTGGCGCTTCTATTGTTTGCAGTTGCTTATGCGCTTCCCATCCTGTTACCCATACCAAAAATTCCGAATGCTTCAGGACATTACAAGGTAGGGACTTTTTCAATGATGCTGGTGGACAATTCTCGTAAGGAGTTGTATTCCAACAATTCAAATGACCAGCGTCGCATTATGGTCCAGGTATGGTATCCGGCTGAGCCTCTTCCAGGCGATTCGCTTGCTCCTTGGATGGATCGCGCTGACCTTATTGGCCCGGCTATTTCACGCTTCCTAAACCTTCCTGCATTCTTTTTGGATCATTTAAAATATGCTCAAACAGGTGCTTACCTGGAGTCACCAGTTTCTAATGCTCAGACTTCTTATCCAGTGTTGTTATTCTCTCATGGTTGGAACGGATTCCGCGCTCAAAACACATTTCAAGCCATCAATTTCGCCAGCAATGGATATATTGTGGTTGCGATCGACCATACCTATGGAGCCGTATTAACCGTTTTTCCTGATGGGTCGGTTGCTTATAATAATCCAGAT
>JBDRQK010000017.1:0-30191 GCA_043826315.1 Chloroflexota bacterium | reverse complement strand
TTGTCTGAAAGCATGTCCAATCCCTGCGGCAAACGCTCCAACCCGGTTAATAAAACCATCAATAATTGTCTGGTCTATGAATTTATAAGCGAATGTCTCTGCAAACCAATAAGCAGGTTTTACAAACAAAAAGTCATAGATCTCATCAAAATAATATTTATTTTTGAGCAACTTGAATTGCAGCTTGTCTTCTTTTACAGATTTAACATTCCGGTATACCAGCCACCCAGTCAATAAACCTCCCAATGCGACTACTAAAGATGTCACCAATGGCAAGAGATTAAACTCGATAACTTCCGGGTGATGTGCCAGTGTGCCGCCCACGAAATCGTGAAACCAATTCGGAAAAATATCACCCAATAACGGGAAATTTTCCGGTATGCCAACCCAACCTAAGCCAATTGCAAATATGGAAAGAATGACCAGTGGCATTGTCATTGTCCAGGTTGTTTCCTTTGCATGTTCTGCAGATTTCGTGCGAGCTTCACCGAGAAAGGTAAGCGTGATCTGACGCATCGTATAAAAAGCTGTTAAAAAAGCAGCAATAGCAAGAGTGATAAAAACAGCCAAATGACCATTGGCAAATGCATCTGCCAGAATCTCATCTTTCGACCAGAAACCAGCAGTTATCACCGGAAAGCCTGATAATGCAAATCCACCGATCAGAAAAGTCCAGAATGTGATAGGCATTTTCTTCCTTAATCCCCCCATGTTGAACATATTTTGTGCATCAATGGAGTGGTCACCTGTATGAAGAACACCATGTTCCATGCCATGTATTACAGATCCAGAACCGAGGAAGAGCAATGCCTTGAAAAAGGCGTGTGTTATCAAGTGAAATATTGCAGCTACATAAGCTCCAATCCCCAAAGCAGCTATCATAAAGCCAAGCTGGGAAATGGTTGAATAGGCCAGGACGCGCTTGATATCATTTTGAGCAACTGCAATAGTAGCTGAAAATAAGGCCGTGAAAGCCCCTGTAAATGCAATAATGCTCATGGTTGTAGTCAAACCATGACCCGTGAAATCTGCTGTTATCAGTGGGAACATACGGATTGCAACAAAAACACCCGCTGAAACCATCGTAGCTGCATGGATCATTGCTGAGACAGGTGTAGGACCTTCCATTGCATCAGGCAACCATACATGCAAAGGCCATTGAGCTGATTTTCCTACTGTGCCAATAAAAAGTAGTAATCCGATTAAACCTGCTGCAGACAAACCAAAAATTGGTGTTGCAGTTGAAGCTAATACAGAAAGTGTATGTTCTGCAAATATTTCACGAAAGGAAAGAGTTCCGGTTGCCCAATAAAGAAAGGAAATGCCTAAAAGCATAAATACATCACCAATTCGGGTCGTCATAAATGCTTTGATGGCGGCATTCCTGGCGGAAGGTTTTCCATACCAGAATCCAATCAATAAATAAGAACAAAGACCCATGACCTCCCAACCGACAAACATCGTCAGCAGATTATCTGAAACTATCAGGGTATACATACCAAATGCAAACAAACCAATGAAGGCAAAAAATCTGGAGTACATAGGTTCGATGGATGGGACTGTATGTTTGTGCCCATTCTCATCTTCTATAGTCGCTCCATGTGGAGGCAGACCAGGTAGATCATGATCTCCCTTTGGTTGTCCAAAATTTTGATATCCAACACTATAAATAAAGATCATCAAAATAGTCCAAGCTGCAAAAAAGAGCGAGACTGCTGACAGAGGATCAATTAACACACCTACCTTTAGCCAGGTGTCTCCGGTTGGGATCCAGTTAATTGATGAGTGAAAGACTTCATTTCCGAAATGTTCTACACCTACAGCCCGGAAGAAAACTACCATTCCACCAAACCATGAAAGTGCAGCTGCTCCGATGGCAACACTATGACTTAGCACTTTGCTTTTATTTGTAAATAGAATGATAAGGAAAAACGCCAACAGTGGTGGAAGTGGAATAAGCCAGATGATTGATTCAGACGACATAACGTTCTCCTACCATTTTAGTAAATCGAGATCATCGGCAATAACTGTAGAGCGGCGACGATAGACTGAGATGATTAAAGCCAGACCAACAGCGACTTCAGCTGCTGCCACAGCAAATACAATAATGGCAAATACCTGACCTGCAATGGAACCCTTGCCATAGCGCCAAAAAGTTACCAGATTGATATTAACTGCATTCAGCATCAATTCTATTCCAAGTAGAATGGCAATAGCGTTTTTACGAGCCAAAACACCAAATAAGCCGATACTAAAAAGTGCTGCTGATAAGATCAGGTACCACGAAATTGGAATACTCACACCTGCCTCCTAATCCTTACTCGATGATGCGATAAAAACTGCACCGACTAACGCTGCCAATAGAAGTACAGATGCAACCTCAAAGGGTAGAACAAACGCATCGGGAGATACCAATGCTTTCCCTAACATCATCAGAGAATCCGTCCCCAAAGGAATGGCTTTTGCAGTGCTTGAAAAGCCATCCCAACTTGATAAGATGTATACAAGACCACTAAAAGTTAACAATGCCAACACAGCTCCAATCCCCCAATTTTGATTAACTTGCGGACCTTTATCTCTCATCTCGCGCCGTGTCAACATGACAGCAAAGATGAATAAAACCGCAATTGCGCCGATGTAAATGACTACTTGCACCAACGCAAGAAAGCCTGCCTGCAATAAGCCATATAATATTGCCACACCAAATAAAGTTGCTACAAGCCAGAGAGCTGCATGAACTAAATTACGGGTTGTAACAACCATCAAGGCTGAGCTAACGATCAATGCTGCACAAAGCAGAAAAATGATTTGATCAGGAGTCATTTCAACTTACTCCTCATTTAAGGATGCGCTACCTGGATGACAGGTTCAGCGTTTCTTTCATGTTCAATGCGTTCCCGTTTTGAAATTCTTCGCAAAATTTCAATCACAATCCAGGCGAGACAAATATTGCTAAATAACATTCCCAGAACATAGAATTGAGTTGGAGCCAGGATTTTATCAAACAAAGCTGTCATCATGAGCAGAACGAATGCCAAAGGTGTCAAAAATTTCCAATTTAAGGTTAGCATATGATCAATCCGAATTCTGGGCATGGAATATTTGACCCACATGATAATCCAATATCCAATCAACGCTTTGACAAGGAAAACAACCAATTCGATAAACGGATTGGTTAACCAGACAAAAGCTGAAAATTTTTCCAATCCGAAGAACCCGCCATAACCACCAAAGAAAAGAACAGCCATAAATCCACCAAATGTAAATGCGTGTAACAACTCACCTGCATAAAATAAACCAAATTTCATGCCCGTATATTCGATATGAAAACCTGCCACAATTTCAGATTCTGCTTCGTTTAAATCAAAGGGAGAGCGCCCCAGCTCTGCAATTGCACTGATCATAAATAGAAGCAAGCCTAGAGGTGAGAGTACAACAAACCATAAATTACTTTGGGCTTCGGTAATTCCTTTAACGCTCATTGTGCCTGCAATAATGGTCGGTATCAGTAATGCCACAACCATTGGGATCTCATAGGAGATCATCGTTGCTACCATCCGGAAAGCACCGATCAGCGCATATTTATTATTGGATGCCCACCCGGCCATAATTACCGATAGGGTTCCAAACGATCCCACGGCTACAAGATAAAGAACTCCAACATTGATATCCACACCATAGATCTTTGATGCCAAAGGTACAATTGCCCAGATCAAAATAACACTTGCTAGTGACATTACCGGTGCCATATTGAAAACTACCTTGTCAGCCCCTGCAGGTGTGATATCTTCCTTAATAATGAGCTTAACGATATCAGCAAATGGTTGAAAAATTCCAAAAGGGCCGATACGATTTGGTCCCAACCTATCCTGGAAGCGTGCGACAACTTTCCGCTCAACCCATACCAGGGCAATAGCGATCAGCATTGCGAACAGGATCATAACAACTATACCGATTAGTGACGTAATTACATTTGCAGGTCCATCAGTCAACCCCCACCCCGTAAAAACACTGTGCAACCAACCAGCTATAAAGTTGATAGGATCATTCCAAAATGACATAGGATAACTCCTTGCAATAAATAAAAGGCTGAAAGGGATGTACCTGTCAGCCTTTAATAAATTTACCTTATGCTAAGCCCATTCCAGCAGACCTTTTCGCCAGGTGAATGTAAGTCCGGCCAATAAAATGAGAATAAAAATTATTCCTTCGATAACTGCAAACAACGGAAGGTTTCCCATTGCTAATGCCCATGGGAATAAGAAGACTGTTTCCACATCAAAAACCAAGAAAACAAGTGCAAAAATATAATATTGGGATTTGAATTGAACCCAGCTCTCGCCTACTGTCTCAATACCACATTCATATGTGCTTTGCTTTACTGGATTCGGTTTATGAGGAGCCAGGAAATGAGATGCAATAAGAGGCACGATCGGTACAATAACTCCGATCACTATGAATAAACCAATATACAACCATTCATTTTGCATAAGAACTCCAATTTGTAGATTTTTCCTTTCCTCAGTGCATAACGGGCGAATTCTACCATGAAAAAGTTCACTTTAGCACTAACTCAAATCAGTATTTACAGTGACTTTTGTCATAATATTATATTATTTGTGATTATTTACACTATTTGAAATCTGAAATTGTAAATATTTATCTAATTATTTGATAATTGATGAATTCTTAATATATTTTCCTTCAATTAATACTTTTTATTCGGTTTACATCAGCAAATAACCTATTAATACGTTCTTTTTGTAAATAAATACCAATAATTATCCCTAAAACACCAATTACCCGCCAATAATTACTGTTAAATCCAAGAATTGATACCGCTTTAATGTCGAAAGATTGAGCTGAAACAGCTTGTTCGATTAAAATACCATCATCAATTGGAATTAATTGTAAATATAGCCAGGCAACACCATCGTAATAACCTTCTTTTGCTGGAGATATTTTCCAAATATAAACAATATCCTGATCCTCAGAAAGTACTTGCCCAGATATCCCAGCAGGATCTAAATAAAAACCGGATAATTCAATTCTGGCTTCAGAGTTGACATTACAAACATCGAATATGTTTATAAAACTTTGTGATTCTTCGGGTTCCATACTTTCATTTTCGAAATTATCTGTGAGAGGGTTATTGTATTTGGAAAACTTAAGTGTTACTCGAGAAAAGTCACCGATTCTAATAATTGGTGTCCAATTCAGAGATACCATTCTCGCATTTCGAAACGCCAAAGTCTTATCCGAATTTTCGGCATCCATTGTTCCCCCTGATTCATCATTAAATGAAGCTAAAAAATTCAAATCACCAGATTGAAAAATAATATCTCTGGATTGTGACTTGATCGGCCATTCTGTCCAAATCAACACAATCAAGCTCAAAAAACATAACAGAGACCCTGTCAGGAAACGAATTCTTGTATTTCTCATAGAATATGATTATATCGCTTGATTTCCATGTTAAACTATGCTTATAATAATTTTATTTTTCTTAAGGAGAAAAGATGGTTGCATACCCGCCCGAACCCTTCCGCATTAAGATGGTCGAGCCAATTCGGCATATATCCCCTGAAGCGCGGGAAATCGCCCTTAAAGAAGCTGGATATAACGTATTTTCTCTAAAAGCGCAAGACATATTTATAGACCTTCTTACAGATTCTGGGACTGGAGCCATGAGCCACCAACAATGGGCTGCCATGCTTTCAGGCGACGAGTCCTATGCGGGTGCACGCTCTTTCTTTAGATTGGAGAAGGCGGTACAAGAAATATTTGGTTTTAAATATTTTGTGCCTACTCACCAGGGTCGCGCTGCGGAGAATATTCTCTCGGCAGTATTGGTAAAGCCCGGTCAATATATTCCTTCCAATATGCATTTTGATACGACTGATGCAAATATTCGTGCTCGTGGCGGTCAACCCATAAACCTGGTGATCGATGAAGCATATGATCCTGCCAATCGACATCCATTCAAAGGCAATATGGATATTGCCAAACTAAAGGACTTCATTCTTAAAACGGGTGCTGAGAATATCCCCTTCGGAATGCTAACAATCACCAACAATGCTGGTGGAGGTCAGCCCATTTCACTGAAAAATATCAAGGCTGTCTCTGATACGTACCATGAATATAATATCCCATTTTTCATTGATGCAGCACGATATGCAGAAAATGCATACTTCATAAAATTGCGTGAACCCGGTTTTCAGGATAACTCAGTACTTGAGATTGCTAAAAAAATATTCGCACTTGCGGATGGTATGACCATGTCTGCCAAGAAAGATGCTATCGTAAATATCGGAGGTTTATTGTGCTTGAATGATGCCGCAATATTCCAAAACATCAAGAACGAATTGATACTCCGTGAAGGTTTCCCAACTTATGGGGGTTTAGCCGGTAGAGATCTTGATGCCATGGCTATTGGTTTATATGAAGGACTGGAAGAAGATTACCTGGAATACCGTTTGGGACAGACAGCCTATCTTGCAGAGGGGATAAATAATTGCGGAATCCCTACAATCCAACCAGCCGGAGGTCATGCTGTTTATGTAGATGCTGCCAGTGTTTTACCCCATATTCCACAAGGCAAATTTCCAGGTCAGGCATTATCCGTTGAACTTTTCCGGGAAGGCGCCATTCGTGGTTGTGAGATCGGTTCTGTAATGTTCGCCCACCCTGACCCAGATACTGGTAAGATGGTCTACCCCAAGCTTGAATTGATGCGACTGGCAATTCCCCGCCGAACTTACACACAAAGCCATATGGATTTTGTTATCGAATCCTTTGCGTCAATAAAAGAACGAGCTGGAACAATCCATGGTTATAAATTTATTTATGCTCCACCACTTCTACGTCACTTCACAGCCCGATTCGAACCAATATATTAGTACCAATTCCAGAAAAAACAATATCCCGTTGGTTTATTATCCAAGCGGGATATTGTTATGATCTTTTTTTACCAGACAGATCATTTATTCAAATCTCTATCGAATTGATCTATGGAATTTTTATTCCCAAATGGTTACCAACTGCACGTTCAAAGCCCGGAATATTTCTATCGATGGGTGAATTCATTACCTTCACACCTAATTCACTTTCCACGACGAGCGTGGAGGATCCGCCACCATCCAGATTCATGGCTGTATCGGCACCGTATAAAATTAATATCTCAGCCAATTCCGACATTGTGGCTCCCTGACTATATAAAAATTGGCGCCCATCCACAACTACGATTACCAACTTACTCCCCGCCCCATCTATTCCTATTGCTGTTCTAGGTGCAGCTACCACATCATCCAATCCCGGTACCGCTTCTTTATTGATAACTATCATGCTATCACCTGATATTGCGTTATAAGTCCTTTCATCTCCAGGAAGGGTAAAACTTACTTGATTGCTGGCGGTAATATAGAAAGTTGGTTGATTTGAACCACCATGATACATTACCCCTTGAGAAATTGCATTTCCATTGGGAACCACTCCATCTCCCGGATGGGGATAATAACTAAGAATACTGTTTGAATACCATGGTGTAAACCCATCCCCATTAATTGCAACTTGAAGATCAAATTGTTTTGCAAATTCAGATGTTGTTCTTGCTGTTAATGGGAATTCTGAATTTGGATCTCCTGGTGTGACCAAGAATTCCAGTCCTGGAGTATTCAAGTCCACAGTGATAATATGAGCGATCAGGAGCCTTGGTTTCAAGTGAAAACGACGATAGTAAATGACCCCATCATATAACTGTTTTCGTTGCGGAATAGGCAAAGGTCGACCTGAGTAATATATTATCGGCAATCCAATTAAACACAAGAATATGAAGATTGAGATTATGATGGGTATCTTTGTTCTTTTCTTATTTGTTTTCATTAAATACCTTTCTTCAATATTATCATCGCGATTAATAATAATACATTATTTACTCTTCATTTTGAGTGATGGATTTACGGGATGATCTATCCCCTAAATAAACATTAGTAATTCTTGTCAATCGGTAAACATTTATCCCATAATGGCTATGCGCAATTATTTGTTGTTACTAAAATTTTCATTCCATTGTAGGTTCTCTTAATTGAGCACATGTTTATTATCCAAGTGATTGGGAAGATTAATTATTTTGTTGAAGTATTCCGATTTCTTCAGTCTGGCGCATGGTTTGAAAGGCGGTGATCGCAACTTCCAACATCTTCAGATCCGGTTCTCTAGTTGTTAACATCTGGAGTGCGAGATTGGGTCTAATCAAGGCTCGAACGAAAGATGAATCAAGATGCCTGGAAGTCCAACGAATATACTCGTAAGAAATTCCTGCAATTACTGGAATCAGGAGAATTCTGCTGCCCATCCGCCACCATAAGGATGGTAAAGGACCCAAAAGAGCGAAGATAAAAACTGAAAACAATGCAACTGTGAGTAAAAATGCTGTTCCACAACGAGGATGTTGAAGAGAATAAGCTGAGACTTTTTCTGGATTGAGTTCGGATCCAGCTTCAAAGGCATTAATTGTTTTATGTTCTGCCCCATGATATCCAAAGACCCTGCGGATATCCGGCATGAATCCCACAGCCCAGATATACACTATCAAGAAAAGTAATCTGACCAAGCCTTCAATCAGGTTTCCAAGCCAGGTGGTCAATTTTAGGAATTGTTCTGATAGATACCCGATACCCGCTGGCACAAGGAGGAACAATGTCAAACCGATAATAATTGAGACTCCTAAAGTTAAATACAACATAGGACCTTCAATTTTTTCATCCTCTCCCGTTTGAGTATTAGCTGAAATAGTTAATGCTTTCATACCCAATCCCAATGCATCCCAAAGTAAGATCAAACCTCTTAAAAAAGGAATTCTTGCTAGAGGGCTTTTATATATGCCACCCAGCTCTTCAGTATGTGTAATTATTTGACCAGATGGGTCACGCATTGCTATCGCCAATGAGGTACGACCTCTCATCATCACCCCTTCGATTACTGCCTGACCACCATATGTAATTAATTGATCTTCCATTTTCAACCTACCACTTAACCGCCAGTGAATCAGCAGCAGATATTATTTTGATTCCTCACAACTTAATCAGCAAGGTTAATAAAGAAATGTATTAGAGCATTGATCCCTTTGTACCAGGTGGGAAGGTGAATTTTTTCATTTGGAGCATGAAGATTATCATCCGGAAGCCCAAACCCTGTTAATACAGAATCCACTCCCAGGAGTTCTTGCATATGCGTTACAACAGGGACACTTCCTCCCTCACGTTTAAAGAATGGGGTGATACCCCAAGAAGTTTCCAAAGCTTTTTCTAGGGCAATTACACCAGCTGAATTTCTGCTGGAAATAGATGCCCTTCCTCCTGCCATAGCAGTCAACTCCCAGCGGATATTCTTGGGTGATTTTGCTTCCAGGTACTGTATCAATTGCTTGTGAACTTCTTTTGGATCTTGTTTTGGAACGAGACGCATGGAAATTTTTGCCATAGCCCAAGCTGGGATGATCGTCTTAGAACCAACTCCTGTAAACCCTGAAAGCAACCCATTGACATCCAAAGTAGGGCGAGCACTTGCCTGTTCAACAGGCGTATAACCCAGTTCACCAGCCAGTGCGGGAACTCCTGTTTGATCAAGGTAATGTTTTTCTGTAAGCGGCAATCTTGCCATTTCAGCACGTTCCTCTTCACTTAGATCAAGAATAGTATCATAAAAGCCGGGGAGAGTAATTCGACCCTGCTTATCGTGCATTCCTGCAATCAATTCTGCAAGCGCATTGGCAGGATTATGTACCACGCCGCCGTATATTCCCGAGTGTAAATCTGTGGCTGGTCCAAATATTTTCAATTCAAAGTAAGCCAAGCCACGTAACGCATAAGTAATGCTTGGCACATCAACCCCAATCATTCCACTGTCTGGATTTAATGCAAAATCGCAGGCTAACAAAGTTTTATGTTCAGAGATAAAAGACTCAAGGTTGGGGGATCCGATCTCTTCTTCACCTTCAATGATCCACTTCACATTGACTTTTAAGCTACCAGTCTTAATGATCGCTTCGATGGCTTTGATAACAGCAACAATTTGCCCTTTCATATCCGAAGCGCCACGTGCATACAAATCATCCCCACGTTTTTCCGGTTCGAATGGTTGGCTTTTCCAAAGCTCTAAAGGATCCACGGGTTGAACATCATAATGCCCATATATGAGAACTGTTGGCATTTTCTCAGATGCGTTCCATTCTCCATAAACAATTGGATATTTGGCTGTCGGATACAAATTTACCCTTTGCATCCCCAGGGATCTTAATTGCGTGGCAACCCATTCAGCTGCATGCTGCATATCTCCAACCCTGGTTGGGTCTGTTGATATAGAAGGAATGATTAATATATCTTTTAATGAGTTTAAGAATTGTTCTTTGTTTGAACCTGCATATTCCAATGCAGAAGTACGTTGATCTGTCATTTAAATCTCCTAGAATTCATTTTTCAAATACTTTTTCACAAATTTCCTTATAGAAACCAATAAATCGATTCAGAGAAGATTGATATATTTTTTAAGCCCAGATTAAATCCCAAAACAGTTCAATAAATTAAGAGAACTCCTCTGAACTTTGGAGTACCTTATAAAAAAATTAAGATCATATTTTCTGTTGTTCAAATTTTTTCAGTATCAGGGTTGTTCAGTGCCAGTTTGAACATTTTCAAGGGTACGTCGAGTGACGAGGTACCAATCCTTGATGCTATAAAAACGATCACTAATCGCAGATAAATAAGAAATCTGAATTCCGGATACCTGGGTATCAACCCCAAAAGTAAATACCGGATAATAAAGAGGCAGAGCAGGCAGTTCCCTTGAAAACAGAATCTGAAAATTCCGATATAACTTGATCCTAAAGGGGGTATCTACTATTACCCTGGCTTGCTCAATATATTCACTGGCACTTCTGTTATCCCATTGGGAATAATTCTGACCACCGGTTGCTTCTGCCTGATGCCAAAAAGGATATGGATCTGGATCCTTAGTATTACTGAAATCCAAATCTACCAGGGCGGCTTGAAAATTCCTTGGAACAAGATAATCATTTATTAGTTCATTGTAAGAAACTGCCTGGAGTTCAACTTTAATCCCTAGATTTTGCCAATTACTCTGAATTACCTCTGCGATGGAAACATGTTCACTATCATTTGGATAAAGTAATGTGAAAGACAATGAAATACCGTCTTTCTCCAAGATGCCACTTCCATCCGTCGCTGGTTTGTAGCCCAAATTATCCAGAATGGAGACAGCTCCCGCTAGATCGAAATCATGTTTTTCGACACTATCATAATAAGCCCAATTTCCAGGCAGAATAGGGCTGTGTGCAATAATAGCCTGTCCATTAAATATGTGGTCAATAATCCACTGTCGATTCAACCCCAACATTAATGCCGTGCGTATTTCCTTGTCCTGCAAGAAAACTATATCTGGATTCTTAAGATTAAAAAATACCATACTTAATTCAGGTAATCGACTGCTATAGATTGCTAAATTTGGTTCAGCCAAAGCGCTTTCCAAGATTTCAAGTGTGATCCTGTTTATACCAGTCACTTCACCTTGTTGATAAGCTTCCAACGCAGATTGGGAATTTGGGTAATATTTAAAGGCAATTTGCTCGATATATGGAATTTGGCCGTAATAATCAGGAAAAACCTTTAAAACCACGCCAATGATCTCACCAGCCTCCGTCATTAAAGAATCAAATTGATAAGGTCCACTTCCTATTGGATGTAAATTAAAATCAGCAGTTATTAATTGGTCTAGTGGTACTGCTTCAAGTATATGCTTGGGTAAAATTTCGAAGTTCAGATAATCCATGAAAGGAGCAAATGGTTCAGGTAACTCAAAGCGCAATGTCTTTTCATCCAGGGAAGTAACAGTTACCTGATTCCACATAGAACGAACATCCTCTGGAAATGCCGTGATCTCACTCCGCAATAAACTCAGCGTAAAAAGAACATCAGCACTCGTTATAGGCTCGCCATCGTGCCAGATAGCCTGAGGCCGGATGGTAACATTGTAGATGGTTCCATCTAAAGATACTCCCCAGGATTCGGCAAGATCTGGTTGTGGAATCCCCTCAGGATCAAAGGAAATTAATCCACTAAATATTAACTTGTCAATGTCTCTATCTGCCAGGTTATTAAGATCAAAAAGTGGATTCAAACGACCGAATTTTCCAACCATACCTTCAGTGTAGATTCCCCCACTTGCCGGTTGTGGCAGAATCACAATTGAGGTCGGTTGTTGTTTAATTAGTAAGATTCCGACAACCACCAAAGTTAATATGACGATTAATATCTGCCAACGTAATTTTTTCATTGAGTAGAATGGTAAATAAAGAAAAGCTTTTAACGGGAAAAATAAACTTTCCGGAAGTGGCCTTTCTTTTCCTTCATCAAATGATTATAGACGTGCGGCAATTATAACGGCAGAGATCGCTAAAACAAAGAAAACAATGCTGAGAACCAATGTTACCCAGAATAATGTTTTTTCAATACCACGTCGAGCTGTAAACACGCCACCTGTATCAACCCCAGTAAAACCGCCCAGACCAGCGCCTTTACTTTGTAAGACAATACTGATCACCAATGCGATCGAAACAATGATCATCGCTATACTTATATAAGTTTCCATAAATAAGCCTCCGTTTACTTAACACCTTAATTATACCTGCGAAGACGATAAATCGTCAACGCGTTACTATTTTATCTCAAAAAACAAACCCGCAGAAATGCGGGTTTAAATGCCGGAGGAGGGATTTGAACCCTCACGAGGAAACCCTCACTACGCCCTGAACGTAGCGCGTCTGCCAGTTCCGCCACTTCGGCTTGCGGTTTGTATTTTATCGTAAATGCAGGTTTTGTCAAGCGAGCACAATTATCAGACAGTTTTGGTAATAATTATTTTTATTGTTTTTTTCAACACACGCTAATTAAATAAGTTGACAAAAAACCAGCCACATAGTAACATCTACAGGCTAAATTTGGCGGGGTAGCTCAGTGGTAGAGCAGGGGACTCATAAGCCCTTGGTCGTGAGTTCAATCCTCACCCCCGCCACTTTGGATCACCAGATATGGAATGATTGTGTCCATCACGGAATAATTTCCAGAAATAGGGGTTCTCGGCACACAAAAAAGGAGTGTGCCGATTTTTTATTTGAAAACTTGGATACCATTAGAAATAACTATTTTTCCAGCATCGAGCGCACTCAAATATTACATAAATATGCCGGAAATAGCAATTAATTTCTATGTGTTAGGGCTTACAAATATCAGACTTAACTGGGTTCGCATGAGACACCAGGAAATGGTTCCACAGAAATTACCGAAATTGCACCCAACTCACCAGTCATCTACTTAAGGCTGGAAAATCCAGGTTTTTTCATTTCGAATTAAACTTTGATTCTTTAAATTTTAACGGGATGATACAATTATTAACCATAAATATCTGGAGGTTGAATGAAATCTTCACAATTGCGGGTACGATATTTGCGGATCATGTTTTTCTTCACACGTACCGTGCTGGGTTTTATCTTCTGGGAGATAATCCTGGCACACATTGGGTTCCGGTTTTTAACCCGCCGAACTCGCTCCAGACGTTTACGTAAAATCGCTTCTCAATTTCGAAACCTTGCAATACGTATGGGTGGGGTGATGATCAAGGTCGGTCAGTTTTTATCATCCCGATTGGATGTCCTACCCCAGGAAATTATTGATGAATTGTCTGGTCTTCAAGACGAAGTTCCTCCAGAAGTCTTTTCTGCTATTCAACACCAGGCAGAAGTAGAACTTGGTGCACCTTTGAATGAAAAATTTGAATTTTTTGATGAATATCCACTAGCTGCTGCTTCTCTCGGCCAGGTTCACCGTGCCCGTTTATGCGTGACTGATGAAAAGGGGGATTATTGTAATGTTGTCGTAAAAATCCAACGCCCATTCATTGACCAACTAATTGAAGTGGATCTTACAGCCTTGCGACAGGTTGGCCTCTGGGTGAAAAAATACCCACCGGTTGCCAGACGAGCGGACATAACTGCTCTGGTGAAGGAATTTTCCGATACAATACATGAAGAAGTTGATTACCTGGTTGAAGGTCGAAACGCTGAGATCTTTGCTGAAAACTTTAAAGAAATCCCACGGGTTCACGTACCGCGGGTAGTTTGGAACCATACTACCCGTCGTGTACTTACGCTGGAAGATGTTTTTGCGATAAAGATCACCGATTATGATGCCATCACCGCAGCGGGTATTGACAGGTCTGAGGTAGCAAATGTTTTATTGAATATCTATCTAAAGCAGATCTTTGAAGATGGATTCTTTCATGCTGACCCACATCCCGGAAACCTGTTCATCACGCCGCTACCAGGAACAACAGAAAATGGTAAACCAGCCTGGCGCATTACATTTGTAGATTTTGGGATGGTTGGAAGAGTTCCTGAAAATTTGCGGAACGGACTTCGCGAGGTCTTGATCGGTGTTGGAACACGTGACGCTGGCCGTCTGGTGCGCTCCTACCAGACCCTGGATATACTATTAGCAAGCGCTGACCTAAAGCTAATTGAAAGGGCTACTGCCCAGGTTTTTGGGATGCTATGGGGAAAATCCATGAACGAATTACGCAAGATGGATCATACAGAGATGTTTCGATTTGCAAGCCAATTTCGTGATCTAATGTACGATTTGCCATTCCAGCTTCCCCAAAATTTACTCTTGTTGGGAAGATCAGTAGCAATTTTATCCGGGATGTGTACTGGTCTTAATAATGAATTTAATTTATGGGATCAACTTGCTCCCTATGCTACCAAGCTGATATCCCAGGAGGCTGGTTCCAACTGGCAAACATGGTTGGGTGAATTAGGAAATATACTTAAGGAAATAATTTCCCTCCCATCCCAGGCTGGAAGGATTTTAGACCAGGTAGAGCGCGGAGATCTGATCATACAGATACCAACGATAAGCCACCAAATAAGCTTCCTGGAACGAGCAATCAACCGATTGACAGGCAGTATCATTTTTGGAACACTTTTCCTGGGAGGCATCATTCTATACGCTTTTGACAAAAACCTTCCTGCGGCTATCACACTTAGTTCTTCTGGGTTCGTCCTGATTTGGACTCTTCTATTCAGCCGGAAAAATTTCAGGCGATTCCACCCTTAATTTATAAAAAAAACCACCTCGATTAAGGAGGTGGTTTTCTATTTCATCAGGTTTATTTCTTGGGTTTTTCCATCCGATCCAATGAGGCATCGATCATACTGCGCCATGCTAAAAGCATTTCTTTATGGGCGTTACGGCGATGTTCTGTAAATTCTGGCGGGAGTATTCCTTCAATACTCTTACGGAACTCCTCACGTGCAGATCGAAAATGCTGACAGGTTTCCTCAGATATCTTTCCATTAAATGGTTCATATTTTCGTTCAGTTTTTTCTGCCATAGTTCACACTCCTTACGATAATCAAATTATAGCGCGAAGTACCAAACATTTCAATATCATCATTTTTTTTATCAACATGAACAGGATCTCTCGAAGCAATCATTCAATTTACCTAAAAATAAATTAATGGTATTTCCTGACCATTCCGCTTACTGCCAAATCCACCAACCAGGGCAGGTGTGCATCCAACCAGATGACGGATTGCATCCACCACGGTATCACTAATAAGCGTCGGGGGTGTGTGGCAAGACCCACAACTTTATTGGCTACATATGGAGAGGTCATCCGCAACCAGGTTGGAGTCTTCACATTGCGCTTAAACTTTGAATTCCCAGAGTGCTGGCTGAATTCTGTGGCTGCTCCTCCTGGATAGATCGCACAAACCTGGATACCAAATGGTTTCACTTCTCTTCGAAGGGCTTCAGTAAATCCCCTTACTCCGAATTTGGTTGCTGAATAGATCGAATACAAAGGCGCGGCTACCCTTCCAGCAACTGAAGACATATTGATTATTGTTCCAGATCTTTGTTTTTCCATGATTGGTAATACAGATCGTGTCACCTGGATCAAACCCCGTAAGTTTACATCGATCTGGGAGTCAATATCCTTTACAGGATCAAGGTTTTCCAACCAATCCAGGCGTCCAAAACCAGCGTTATTAAACAAGATATCGATGCGACCATATTCTTTCATTACAGCCGCGACCATTTCGTCTATCTGGATCTGATGAACTACATCCAACCTGACCGCCATGGCTGTGCCGCCTTCCTCCTTGATATCTTCAGCAATTCTTTCCAATCGCTCCACCCTGCGTGCAGCCAACACAACTATGCAACCTCGTCTGGCAAATAAACGAGCTGCATCTTCTCCAAATCCGGATGAAGCTCCCGTGATCAATACCACTTTTTCTTTCAGCATACAAACTTCCTTAATCAATATTCACACACTTTGAGTTTGAATCCTAGTCTTCATCCCCTTCTACCAGTTCTTCTGTCCTTGCTCGGGGTTTAGGTGGTTCCACTGTAACCAGTGGAGATAAAGCCACTTTAAGGACTTGATCCATATGAGTTACCGGGATTATTTTGAGGGAATCCCTGGCAGTTTTAGGGACATCCACCAGGTCTTTTAGATTTCTTTCCGGAATCAAAACTGTCTTAATACCTGCCCTGTATGCAGCCAATATTTTTTCACGTGCTCCACCAATGGTCAAGACTCTGCCTCGTAAGGTGATCTCGCCTGTCATGGCCACGTTTTTATAAATCGGTCGGCCAGTGAAAGCAGATACGAGGGCAGAACATAGCGTGATACCCGCACTGGGACCATCTTTGGGAATGGCACCTTCCGGGAGGTGAAGATGAATATCCATCCGCTCAAAAACCTCACCATCTATCCCCAAAACCTTGGCACGTGATTTTAAATAGGATAAAGCTGCCTGTGCAGATTCCTGCATAACATCCCCTACTTGACCGGTGATCTGCAAGTTGCCCTTTCCTTCCAATACAGCCACTTCAATCGATAAGATCTCACCGCCGTTCTCAGTCCATGCCAAGCCGGTGGCGACACCCACTTCATCTTTTCTTTCAGCTTCTGTCATGAAATATTGTGGTGGACCCAAGTATTTTTCCACGACCTGACCGTTGATCTCGATGGGAAATTTCTTGCGTTCCGCCTTTGTTCGGGCTATCTTTCGGCAAACCTTGCCGATCTCTCTCTCTAAATTACGCACTCCTGCTTCATAGGTGTACTCCCGGATCATACGCCTTATGGAATCGTCTGAAAATTTCAAACCGATTTCTTCAATACCATTTTCTTCCATTTGGCGTGGAATCAGGAATTTTTCTGCAATGAACAATTTCTCTTCTTCAATATAACCGGGGAATTCGATCACCTCCATCCTATCCAGCAAAGCAGGTGGGATCGTTCCCATATAGTTTGCGGTTGTCACAAACATCACTTTGGAAAGGTCAAATGCTAATTCTAAATAATGGTCTGAAAAAGAGTTATTTTGTTCCGGATCCAAAACCTCCAGAAGAGCTGAAGAAGGGTCGCCTCTAAAATCTGCACCCAGTTTGTCTATTTCATCCAACATGAACAACGGGTTTGCTGTGCCGGCGCGTTTAATGGTTTGTATGATCCTACCAGGCATCGCTCCTATATAAGTGCGGCGGTGCCCGCGAATCTCAGCTTCATCACGCACACCCCCCAAAGATAGTCGCACAAACTTACGACCAAGTGCCTCTGCGATGGAGCGACCAAGGGAAGTCTTACCTGTTCCAGGAGGACCAACAAAGCATAAAATCGGTTGGCGTTCTTTCTTGGGATGCAGACTACGTACAGCGATATATTCCAAAATACGATCCTTAGCTTTCTTTAATCCGTAATGGTCACGTTCAAGAATTTTTCCAGCATTCCTCACTTCCAAATTGTCTTTAGAGTAGTTAGACCAAGGAAGCTCCACGATCCAATCGATATAAGTTCGGATAATGCCAACCTCAGGTGCCATAGGAGGCATTTGCATTAACCTTTCCATCTCTTTTAACGCTGTTGCTTTAGCCTCCATAGGTAAATTAGCATCTTCCACTTTCTTACGGATATCGGCTATGTCACGAGCATAGATATCCCCTTCACCCAATTCAGTTTGGATGGCTTTCATTTGTTCACGCAAGTAGAATTCCCGCTGTGAGCGATCCACTTCCGATTGAACCCTATTGTGGATGTCTTCCTCCAACTCCAGTACGTCCACTTCTTCTGCCAAGAGTCGATTAATATGCACCAAACGCTTAGCTGGTTCAGGAGTCATCAATAAAGTATGTCGTTCTTCAATCTTAATAGAAACAGCTGTCGCTAGCATATCTGCCAGCCAGCCAGGTTCAGAAATATTTAATGCAAACAGGTGCGCTTCTTCAGGAATCGAGCGATCAAGTTGTACACAATTTTCGAATAAATCGAGAGCTGTACGCATTAATGCTTTGGTCTCTCTGTCTGGAATGAGTGGTTCATGAATAATTTGGGCGCGAACTTTCAGAACTGGTGTTAATTGGATGAATTCAAGAATGCTGACTCTACGCCTTCCTTGTACCAGGGCTGAACTTGAGCCGTCTGGCATATTCAATAATCTTCCGACAGCCATTTCCACACCGATTGGCAGAAAATCTTCCGGGCCAGGATCTTCAACTTCCGGATCTGTCTGTGTAAGGCCTATGACCGTCTGGGTTTGGGTGTGGGCATCCTGGATAGCTCGCAACGAACCCTCACGTGCAACAAAAACAGGACTGACCATATGCGGATATATGACAAGGTCACGAAGTGGAAGTACCAGGGCTTCTATTATCCCATCATCGTCTGCTTGAAAGTTAGGAACACGGTAGAGTTCTTCTGTTCTTTGCGATAAAGCCAAGTTAAAATCTTCGTCATCCTCTTGAAAAGACCAATCAGTTTGCGACATATTTATTCCAATCGATTGTATTCACCAAATGAAAGGATTAGAATCCAAACCACCTGGATTGGGAGATCATAGCCCAGCTTGAATTTTTTGCCAAGCTGTTCTCACTTCTGCGGAAACGAACATGGAACCTGCCGAAAGAACAATTTCGCCAGTTTCCGCAGAGATGGAAAGGGCTTTTTCCAAAGCAGCCTCTACAGGAAAAACAATTTCACAGGGGATTCCGTTATCCTGTGCAAGTATTGCCAATTGACCTGGATCAAGGGCACGTGGATGATCGGCGTGTGTTAAGATGATCCGACTGAGGCAGGGTTTCCACTCTTTAAACATTCCAGCAACATCCTTGTCTTCGGAAGCACCAAATATCAAGATCACTTTCCTGCCTGGAAAATATTCTCGAAGTGTATCGTGCAGTTTATTGGCTGAATCCTGATTATGGGCTGAATCCATAATTACGGGAGGTTCAGCGCGGGCGATCTCAAAACGGGCAGGCCAGAAAGTTTGAGAAAAACCTTGCTGAATATTTGCATTTGTTATTTTCAATCCTGACTGATTGGCAACTTGAAGCCCTGCATAAGCAGTGGCAGCATTTTGCACCTGGTGAGCTCCCAACATACGAATATATAGCTTGACATGCTCACCACCAGGCTGCCACACTTCCATATCCTGTCCTTGGAGTGACCTACTGCCACTTGAATACATCCAATCCTTTCCAACAAGGAAGAGCTTTGAGGAACGCTGTTGCGCGATCTTCTCCAAAACCAGCAAAGCCTCTTTTTTTTGTGGAGAGGATACTACAGGTATGCCTTCCTTGACGATACCCGCTTTTTCACCAGCGATCAGCTCCAGGGTGTTGCCTAGGACAGCTGTATGGTCCATCGAAAGAGATGTGATGATTGATACCAAAGGTTGAACAATATTGGTGGCATCCAGCCTGCCTCCCAAACCTACTTCAATTACAGCCACATTTACTCCTTTACGGGCGAAATACAAAAAAGCCAAGGCAGTTGTTAATTCAAAAGTTGTTATAAAAGGGATTTTTTCTACCTCTGGCTTGATATATTCCACCAGATCAGCCAGTTCAGAATGAGATACAGGTTTTCCGTTGATTTGGATACGTTCGCAAAAATCCTGTAAGTGCGGGGAAGTGTATAACCCTGTTGTAAAACCTGCCTGCTTCAATGCACAAGCCAAAAATGCAGAGGTTGAACCTTTTCCTTTTGTGCCAGCTACATGTAAAATTGGGTAATTATGTTCTGGATTGCCCAATAATTTCATGAGGTCAAACATCCTATCCAGATTAAACTCAGCTTTTACCAGCTCGGATGTATGTTTCAAGCTATAATCAACAAAACCATACAGGTAGTCCAACGCATTGTTGTAAGAATTCTCGGTATCCATTGGAAAACATTGTAATCGTCGCTAGGTCTTAAAGCAAGAGTAATATGAATTATGATCGGTCTGCTTACAATACATCTTAACCTTCCTGGTTGCAGGTCCTTGAAAGAAAAGCGCAGTCAGATCAAACCCTTATTGGCACGGTTGCAGCGTGAATTCAATATCTCCGTGGCTGAGATGGGTTTGCAGGATAAATGGTTTGCATCCATAATCGCATGTGCGATGCTTGGAAACGATGCAGCACATCTACAAAGGTCTTTGGAAACCATCTTAAAATGGATCAAAGCCAACTGGCATGATGGACAGGTATATGATGATGGCATAGAGATCATTTATTGAGACCAGGATACCTTCGTGGAATTTTCTATATTTGGGCTAGAATCCAGACAGACTTTATATAAACTATCCCATATTTGAAAAGGAGTAATAATGGACTTGAAATTGAAGGGGAAGATTGCTTTCGTAGCTGGAGCTTCACGCGGTCTCGGATATGCGGTTGCACACGGTCTTCTGATGGAAGGTGCCCGAGTGGTTATCAATGGTAGAGATATTTCCAACCTTGAGACAGCCGCAAATAATCTACGATCAGATACAGGCGGCGAAGTGGTATCTCTGGCAGGTGATTTGACTGACCCAGTCATTCCAGCACAATTAATAAAATCCGTAATCGAAGCATTTGACAGCCTGGACTTACTCGTAACAAATGCCGGTGGTCCTCCTGCAGGTCAATTCGAAACCATTGAAGACACCATCTGGCAAAAAGCCATTGATCTCTCCCTGATGAGTCACGTCCGACTCATCCGTGCAGCTTTACCCTTTCTTAAGGATTCTCTGGTTGCCAGTGTCCTCACAATTACATCTTATTCAGTCAAGCAACCCATTCCCAATCTGATACTTTCAAATAGCATTCGGGCAGCAACAGTAGGTCTGACTAAAACTTTAGCCCTTGAAATTGGAAATTATGGCATTCGCTTTAACTCAATATTGCCTGGATGGACTAAAACTGAAAGAGTGACAGAATTAATGACCAACCGGGCTGCTCAAAATGGTACATCCGTTGAAGAAGAAATTTCCCGACAGTCCAAAGAAAGTCCGTTTGGTCGCATGGCCACTCCCGAGGAATTTGCCAATGCGGCTGTTTTTCTTCTTTCACCAGCCGCATCCTATATAACTGGCATCATGTTATCAGTGGATGGAGGTATGTACAAAGGCACTCTCTGACATAACTTGAGTTCCTTTACCAATAATAAAGTTAAATACACTCTACCTTTTTGATAGAGTATCCTAAATTAATATTCGGATAATATCACCCCTATTAGGATATAATTGGTGCAGTACCTTTAATCTCAATTATTACTTTCAAAGGAATAATCAATGCACTCATGTTTGAATTGCAACCGTTCTGAAGATGAAATGCCTCTCGTCAACCTACAATATATGGGTGATAAGTTATACATCTGCTCGAGCTGTATGCCGGTGCTGTTGCATTCACCTGCCAAACTAATTGGCAAATTAGCTGAAGCGGAAAAGATCCAACCAGCCAATCACGACCATTAATCTGGTAAAAATAGTGCTCTAATAGAATCAATTTTTGGTGTTTTTATGGGAGAAATTTTCGGAACGAACCTATGAATTACCCTCACACTTTCATTAGTAGATTCTAAGTCCCGAAAAACCAATTATATCCGCTTCAGATCAATTTTCATCTCAGGTATAATCCCGCCCATGCTGAAACCTCATCAAATTGAAGCCAAACTGGAGCGTGTCCTTTTAACTGTCCAAAAACCCGGCCGTTATGTTGGTGGAGAGTTAAATATAACTAAAAAAGAATGGCAACATGTAAAAACCCATGTTGCATTCATCTTTCCGGATATCTACGACCTGGGTATTTCCAATGTCGGGCTCAAGATCCTGTATGACCAGGTAAATCAGCGGGATGATGCACTGGCAGAGCGTGCTTACGCCCCCTGGTTGGATATGGAGGCTGTTATGCGCTCCAACAACATCCCGCTTTACTCATTGGAGAGTAAACATGCCCTGGTGGATTTCGATATCCTCGGCATTTCCCTACCATACGAAACCCTTTACACAAATGCTCTCAATGTCTTGGACCTGGCGGAAGTACCGATCTTTTCAAAGGGTCGTGATGCAAATCACCCTCTGATTATTGCAGGGGGTCATGCATGTTATAACCCCGAGCCAATGCATGCCTTTATTGATGCTTTTGCAATCGGTGAGGGTGAAGATGTCATTCACGATATTATTGACGCTCACCAAAGATGGAAAATATCTGGCGGAGATCGGAATGATCTGCTGATCGCCCTGTCGAGTATCCCTGGAATATATGTTCCATCTTTTTATGATCATCATTACCTTAAGGATGGCACGATCTCCCGTGTGGATAAGCTTGTTGAAAATGCAAATATGCCCATTGTCAAACGGATCGTTGGCAAACTACCACCCCCACCAACCAAGTTCCTTGTACCTAATATCGAAGTAGTTCATGACAGGGTCTCAGTCGAGATCATGCGTGGGTGTACACGCGGCTGCAGATTTTGCCATGCAGGCATGATCTCACGTCCAATCCGTGAACGCAGTGTTGCGGAAGTGGTTGATGCCGCTGAGTCTGCAATCAAATCGACCGGCTTTCAGGAATTTTCCCTGATGAGCCTTTCATCTTCTGACTACACGCACATCCTTGAATTGGTAACTGCCATTGGAGAGCGGTTTGGTAAAGGACGGTTGACGATATCTTTACCATCCTTGCGCATTGATACAGTCTCTGTGGAGTTGATGGAGCGGCTTGGTGACCGTCGTGGTACCGGGTTTACACTCGCTCCTGAAGCTGCCACCGAACGCATGCGCCGCATCATTAACAAGTTCATCCCGGATGAACAAATTCTCGAAACTGCCCGAGCAGCATACTCCCATGGCTGGACCAACATAAAAGTCTATTTTATGATCGGGCATCCCTCGGAAACAAAAGAGGATGTGGAAGCAATCGCCAAATTATGCAACACCATCCTCACAGAAGGCCGCAAGCTGATCGGTGGCCGAGCCAAAGTCCACGTTTCAGTTGGCACTTTTGTTCCCAAACCTCACACACCTTTTCAATGGGTCTCCTGCGATACGCCGGAGCAGATCGAAACCAAGCAAGAAATTCTCAAACTTAAATTGCGTGATCGCAATATAAAACTTACCTGGACACCAATTGAAGATACTCTCCTGGAAGCCTGGTTATCGCGTGGCGATCGCCGTTTATCTGAAGTGATCTACACAGCCTGGAAGAATGGAGCCAAATTCGATGCCTGGCAGGATCAGCATCGCTATTCAATCTGGCAGGATGCATTTAACCAGCTTGAGATCAACCAGGATTTTTACACTCACCGCCAGCGTCGAGTAGATGAAGTATTTCCATGGGATCATATCTCGCCGGGGGTTCGCAAGAATTTCTTGTTTCAGGATTTTCGTAAGTCACTGGAAGGTGAGATCCACGTGGATTGCAGGGAGCAATGTTTTGCATGTGGAATCCTGCCTCAATTTGCAGATCTACGACGTGATAATCCGGGAGATAGTTGGAAATGTCCTGAAGTGACAAGCCCTCGGAGAATTCCAACCCGGAGCCAGGTATGAGGATCCGGATCACATTTTCAAAATCTGGAACATTACGCTACACCGGTCACCTTGATTTGCACCGCATCTGGGAGCGTACCTGTCGACGAGCTGGCATACCTCTCAGTTACAGCCAGGGATTTCACCCACAACCGCGCATATCGTTGGCTGCAGCATTGCCACTCGGTTTTATTGGACAAGCAGAATTGGTCGATCTCTGGCTGGATCATGATGAAGATATTAATACAATTCTCAAAGATCTGCAGGCATCTGCTCCGCCTGGATTGATCCTATCTGCCATACAATCCATTGACCAACAACAAGCAGCGTTACAAACCCAGGTTAAATCTGCGGAATATGAAGTACAGTTTCTGGATCCTATTGATCCAAAAGATGTTAAAGCATGCCTGGCAACCTTGTTTTCGTCAAACTCTATCCCGCGACAACGACGCGGAAAGGATTACGACTTGCTGCCTCTCTTGATTTCTTTGGAGCTCAAAGAAACTGGCATTGACGACTTGCATTCCCTGACAATGCGATTGAGTGCCTCCCCTGGTGCAACCGGTCGACCAGAAGAAGTGTTGGCTGAATTAGGATTCAGCTCTGAAAACACACGCATCACCCGTACCCGATTGTTTCTGAATACCGTGTAATTACTACTTGTAGCAATATCCTTTCCACTCGGCAGGTTTTATGATCGAGCATTAGTTTAACAAGAATTTAATTACTCCCAAGTGTTTGAGGAGAATCCTATGCCATTCCTGGTATCGCTTTTCTTTGGTTTTACACCCATGCTCTTTTTTGCGGTCATCCTGTATTGGAGCGATCGTTATGAAAAAGAACCCTGGATACTGCTTGGTGTGGTATTTTTATGGGGTGCTATCATTGCAGCAGGCGGAGCCTTTTTGATCAATACTATCCTGGGGGTTGGCGTATTTATTTTTTCCAATTCAGAAGCTGCCACCAACCTGGCCACCGGATCACTGATCGCACCGGTTGTGGAGGAGTTACTTAAGGGGTTTTCGGTGTTCGTCGTTTTCCTGATCTTTCGCAAGGAATTTGACTCCATCCTGGATGGTATCATTTATGCCGGTGTAACTGCATTAGGTTTTGCTGCTACTGAAAACACTTACTATATATTTAATAATGGATTCCTTGAATCTGGCTGGCAAGGTTTGTGGTCGCTGGTTTTTATCCGTGTCGTCCTGGTGGGCTGGCAGCATCCTTTCTACTCGGCTTTCACAGGCATAGGATTAGCCATATCAAGGCTAAGTAAATCCTTATGGATCAAAATCGTTGCCTCATTAGCCGGCTTTAGCCTGGCAATCGTAATACACTCAATTCATAACACAATAGCCACATTTTTAAGCGGTCTCTCCGGGATGGCGATAGGCACCATGATCGATTGGACAGGATGGTTCTTTATGTTCATTTTCATACTGTGGGCTATTCATAGAGAGCAACAGGTACTAAAGAAATTTCTGTATGAAGAAGTAAAATTGGGAAATATTTCATCGAATAATTATAAAATTGCAATTTCCAGTTGGTCACAAATGATCGAGCGTATTACTGCTCTCTTTAGTGGACATTTTTTAAAAACACAACGTTTTTATCAACTTTGCGGTGAACTGGCACACAAGAAATCACAATTTGCAGAGCTTGGAAATGAGAATGGCAATCTT
This sequence comes from Chloroflexota bacterium, assembly GCA_043826315.1. Taxonomy (GTDB): domain Bacteria; phylum Chloroflexota; class Anaerolineae; order Anaerolineales; family Villigracilaceae; genus UBA12087. Next base: position 4,595 of record JBDRQK010000017.1, on the reverse strand, counting down.
GCAACCATAAAATCGATCCAGGCTGAACTCATCCAGCTTGCCCCATTGGTGTGACACTTTTCGCTCAGACTTTACCAGGCAGCTATGGTAAAATTTCTTTCTTCGCCCCCGTAGCTCAGTGGATAGAGCGTCGGCCTCCGAAGCCGGATGCGGCAGTTCGAGTCTGCCCGAGGGCACCAATCAATCCTCCCTGATAATCCTTTCAGGGGGATTTTCAAAATTGATGAAACCAAATTTGCATGTCAGCGTAGATATCTGCAAAAGGAGAATTAATCATGTCAACTACTAAACAATTAACCCGTTCCAATACCAACCGAATGCTTGCAGGTGTGTGTGGTGGGCTGGGTAAATTCCTGGATATTGACCCCACCATCCTGCGCCTGGTTTTTGTATTTGGTTCTTTCATTTCAGGTGGCTCGGCATTGCTGGTCTACATCGTGATGGCATTTGTTGTTCCTCTCGAACCACTAAATGCTTGAGAGCAGCCTTTTCAGTCAACTAAAGTAATCATCCCGATGACCAGATCATCGGGATGATTGCTTTCATCCGGTTCAAGTTGTACAATAGTGTATATGAGCACAATAAGGAAATCAATTCTGTTAGTGCTGATCTTTTGTTCTTCGCTTCAGCTCTCACCAATCCGGGTAAATGCATATCACTTTACTGGAGCGGGTTTACTATCCTCTCCGTTCAGCACGGACGCCCAATTTATTCCCCCTATTACCCAGGTTGACCTGAATGGAAATGGTGTTCCTGAAAATATAGTGATAAATAATGACCAAGCTTTCCTGATAAGCAACGGACAATACGTATGGGAAAGCCCATCAGATTGGCAGGTATTACAAACTCTGATCAGCGATCTTGATCAGGATGATAAACCTGAGATAACCTTACTCATCCGGCGACCCTTCCATCCCTGGCCAGTTGACCAGTGGCTCCCCTTTGGAGGCCGCATCGAAGATTTCCAGGATTCGTCTGGTATGAGTTGCCATATCATCATGATTGGTTGGAAGGATGAGCGCTATAAGGAAATTTGGGCCGGCTCAAGTTTGTCTCAGCCAGCCCTGTCTATCGCTGCTGCCGATCTGGACCAAGACGGCCAAATTGAATTGATCACAATGGAGGGAGTTTATGATGAAAGAAGTGTTTTTCCTGGTAAAACACTAAAACTATGGGAATGGAATGGTTTCGGATTTTCCTTGCTCACCAGTTTGCCAGGTAAATATAATAATTTCATGATCTTTTCATCCCGATCCAAGCAAAGCGCTATTACCATAATAACCTATTAGGCAGAAAGGAGAATATTTATGAAAATTAATATTTGGATGACAGTCAGTATTATTTTGATTATTAGCATGGCGTGCAGCCTTACAAACCTGACACCACAAAATCCAACAGCTGAACAGACACAAACCAATTCATCTGGCAATTTGGAAAGTACCCCCAATGATTTGATTACACCACCTCCCGGGGTCTATGCTGCTTCTTTTTCAACATTTCCAACCATTCCGGTTAATATTCCAACTGCTTATGGGGGGAGTGATTACAGTCTGCCGTTTGACCTGGACCAGATCGCTGACCTGGACACATTCCAATTTTCTCCTGAAGTAAAAACCATGCTTTCGCAGAATGGTTTTGCAGTTGTACCGGCAAAAGTCGGCGAATTTCGAGAGTTTTACCAGATCTATGAGTATGGACGTTATGATGAAACACCTGTGTTCATCACCACTGATTCTGTATATCATATCTACCACTTGATCTTTGACAAGATGCTACGGGATCTGGAAACTGAAACTTTCATTGCTACCCTGAAACAATTGACCAGTGCAATGTTGAACTCTACCTACCAACAATACAAATCCATGGCAGGCACCTCGCTTGAGGAACCAGCCCGTAGAAATGTGGCATATTTTGCGGTAGCAGCACAATTGCTGGGAACAACGGATCCTGTTCCGTCGGAAGTCAGCGACCTGGTCAATGCTGAGGTTAACCTCATCAATAGCGCTGGTGGAGCAGAAATTTCTCCTATTTGGGATCGACCCGATCTTGCAGATGATAAAAAGCTGATCGAAGTTTATAACCAGTACATACCCCGTGGTCATTACACCCGCAGTGAGGAACTTAAGCGATATTTCCGGGCTATGATGTGGTATGGTCGTTTGACCTTCCGCCTGAATGATGCTTTCGAAACACAGCGCGCACTGCTGCTTGTCCAGGCGTTGCGAAACACGACAACAACTGATGATACTCCTGCAGTTACATTATGGGAAAATATCTACGATCCAACCGCTTTTATCGTCGGTAAAGCGGACGATCTCGGTTATCACGAATACGGTGCGCTGATGGATAATGTTTTTGGCGAATCTGCTGATCCAACCGCATTCGCTGACCAGAACTTATTTGCTCGATTTATGGAAGCAACCAAGAACCTTCCACCTCCCCAGATAAACTCTATGTGGGTCTGGATCTGGCAGGATCAGGAGACAGTCACCAAAGGGTTTCGTTTTATGGGGCAAAGGTTTACGCTGGATGCTTATGTCTTCGGACAGTTGATCTACCGAAAAGTAGGCACTGATACTAACCCGCGAGGGCTCCCCAAAGGTCTGGATTTCTTCTCTGCACTCGGCTCTGAAGAAGCTTATAACATTCTCGATAGCATGGGTGAGACTCATTATGATAAATACATCACCCAGATGGAAAAAGTCCGCAGCCAGGTGGCAGCCCTGGGAACAGATACCTGGACCGAAAACCTGTACTGGTCCTGGTTGTATTCCTTCCAACCCATCATCGCAGAAAAAAATGCCTCTTTCCCGGTATTTATGCAAACCCAGGCCTGGGCACGTAAAGAGCTGGCCACTGCCCTGGGTTCATGGACGGAACTTAAGCATGATACCATCCTGTATGCCAAGCAAGTCATGGCAGAAATGGGAGGAGGTGGTATGGATGAACCTCCGCATAGTTATGTTGAACCGAATCCGGAGGCTTATGCCCGCCTTCTGGCACTAACCCAGATGACGTTTTCCGGACTCGACCAGCGTGGATTGCTTTCTGACCTGACACGCGCCAACCTAAGCAACCTGGATGAAGAGCTGACCTTCCTGCAAGCCACAGCTGAAAAAGAGTTGGCAGGAAACCCAATAAGCGATGATGATTACTGGCATATGCTCTACTGGGGTGGAACCCTGGAGCAATTCACACTGGCAGCCGCTGATACGACCGGCAATGATCAGCGTGACCTGAGCGACCAGAAAGCAGCCCTGATTGCGGATGTTGCCACAGGAATGAGCCCTGAAGGTCTTGTTGCTCTTGAGGAAGCCATCGGTGCCCCAGCACGTATCTTTGTAATCCTCCCAGATCAACCTTTCCGGATCGGAGTCGGAGCAGTCTTTACCTATTATGAATTTACTGTTCCTGCAACCGACCGGATGACTGATGAACAGTGGCAAGCCATGGTTGAAGCAGGAACAAATCCTGCCCTACCAGATTGGACTAGCTTGTTCGTTGCTCCCTAGAGCTGCATGAATCAAAACTATGAAAAAGGTAGTCCATCTCATCCATCCCTGTATGTTTAATCACAGGTTGAGTTGGACTACTGTTTTTGGGGATCTAATACTGATCTTTATGCTCTTCGTCCTGGCCAGCTGCCAGAGTAGAGGCAAATCCGTTCGACTGGCTTTTCTGGGAGATATCATGCCCGGTCGAGAATTTACGCTGACTGATAGCTCCCTGGAATATCTTGAAGGTTCGCTTCAATCTGCAGATTTAGCGATGGCTAATCTGGAATCTCCACTTACCACTTCGGTCCCAAGCAGCGCAGATGGATATAAATTATGTGCCTCGCCTGAAAATGCCTGGAAACTGGCACAATCCGGTTTGGATATGTTAAGCGTCGTAAACAACCACAGCCTGGATTGCGGTAACCAGGGATACAAAGATACAATCTCAACGTTGCAATCCAGTGGGCTGGTGGCTATTGATAAAAGCGGTTATACAACCTCCATCCACAATCTCAAATTTACATTTTTTGCTTTTGAAGATATCAGCAAACCTCTCGACATGGTCAGTGCCACTCGATCGATTCAAGGTGCCCGTTCAACCGGTGCGATAGTGATCGTCTCGATCCATTGGGGGATGGAATACCAGGGGGGAGCTTCCCAGCGGCAGCAGGAATTGGCAAAACAATTAGCTAAGGCAGGCGCTACATTGATCTGGGGGCATCATCCGCATGTTTTACAGCCAGCAGAATGGATCCCTCCAGAATGTTCAGATTTGCAGGATAAAACCGGTTGCAGCCTGGTATTGTATAGTCTCGGGAATGCCTTTTTTGACCAGGCCGGTTTGCCCGATACACGCCGATCTGCCCTGGTAAGTGTGGTTTTTGGAAAAAAAGGCATTCTTTCCACCGAAGTAACGCCCTTCGTCATTGACCCAATTCACAGATTGGTAAAAACTCCGGGAAAAAGTGAATTGAGCTTGATACTATCCCGCATAAAATTGCCTTGACACCTTAATCACTGAAATCTTGCTCAACCAACTGATGGTGGTTTTGAACGTGCCTGATCTTATGCCATAACATCTGAAGCACCAAACCAGAA
>JBDRQK010000016.1:0-3939 GCA_043826315.1 Chloroflexota bacterium | reverse complement strand
CGCTCCATGTTGTTCCAGCCGATGGCCGGGCTGGGATTGGTCAGGTCCAGCACCAGTGGCAGCAGATTTGTGTCCTTGTTGGCTCTGCAAGCCAGGTAGTTTTGTTCGACAGCAGCCGGATCGATGTCGAATGCCACCGTGGGGATTCCCCTGCGGCTGGCTGCCCGGCTGAACACGCCGGTGTTGGCACCCAGGTCCCAGGCGGTTTTGGGGGCGATCTGGTCCAGGAATTTGTTGATGATCTCCATTTTATGCTGGCTGGCGCTGTCCGAATAATGCCCCGATGTTTCTGTATAATAATTTCCCCATTCCGTTCCTTTTGGTTTCCAGTGCAGTCCTTTAAGGACTGCGCGCAGGCTGTCGATCAGTCCCTGCAGGGCTTGTTGACTCATGCCTGCCGTCCGATTGGATACCTTTTCTCCATTGGAAGCATGCTTTTGCTGGAAGGAGGCGTGTAAATGGATGTGGGTGCTCAGTCCAAAGTTCAGGCGTGTGCTTCCTGGCAGCAGTTGACTGGCCAGGTCCAGCGGGATGCCATCGATATAAACACGCAGCAATTGATTAAGACGCACATCCCGTTTGGCCATCAGCGCCAGGGGTGCCAAAAAATGCTGGCAGAACTGCCGGTAAGCCACCCAGGGCTGCCCCGCTTTGTACATTTCGAAGGATAGCGTATCGATCAGCACAGGTTTGGCATCCCGGAATTGAATGTTATACGCACTGGCATCTTTTAGCGACATCCCTTTCTTGAGGGCGCGTTTCTGGATGCTCAGGGTGCGCAGGGCGGCATCCTTTAATTGGCTGAAAGACCATTCATACGGGTACGTGATCGGTTCCACCAATTCAGGGCGCAACACCTTATAAGCCAGCTGGGCTTGTTCGGGTTTCACATCCACTTCAGAATGTTCCACCAGCCAGCCTTTTTCCACTAGCTCGGTATACAACCCGGATGAATTTAACAGCTCATATTCTTCCTGGTAGGACAGGTTTACCTGGCGATAAAGAATCCCTTCCCTTCGGAACAGGAAACCGGATGGATCCCGAAAGGAAGCCGGGTGTACCTGGCTAATCATCGTCCTCATCGTCCGTCTGTTCGGGCTTGTCCCGTCTGAACAGCTTCACGATACGAGACCAGGAAGCCCGCAGCAGGATACCTGCTCCCAGCAGCCCTGCCAGCAGTAGTTGGATGAGAATGGAACCACTGCCCGGGTCCAGGTAGGGCTGCTGGTTGGAAAGATGTCCGATAAGTTGACCGATGGTCATGAAGATCATACCTGCCTCCAAAAAATGATCGTCCCGAAGGTTTGGTAAAAGAATATTTTATTATTGAAGAATCCTTCGGGACGCTGTTTAATATCTGTGAAAGAATCAAATCAATTTCCCTGGCGGCTCTCCAGTTGGAATGTCTCCGTGCCTCCCAGGGATTTTTTCAATCCTTGGGAATCAAGCGCCATGACCCGGCTGTTGGCAAAGAAAGGGAAATCGAATTCTGTCAGGTCACCGGCTTGTTTGCCTGGGATCGGCATCAGGCGTGCCGTCAGTGGCTTGTTCAGGCGCAGCGCCAGTGCAGACAGATCGAGAAGTACTGCCTGGATCTGTTCAGCCTTCACATCCCCGGGCAATGGGATCGTATCCAATCCTGTGCCGCACACAGCGGAATACATCAACAGGTCTTTAATGCTCAGCGAGCCATCCGCGGCCCGGGCTGCCAGGGTGGCATCCTCCAGCACCGGCATGAACAATCCGCAAAAACCGGTGTGAGGGAAATCAGCCCTTTCGATGGCTTCGGTCAGGATGGCTGCCCCGGCCAGGGAGCCATGTCCACCCACCTGCCCAACTCCCAGGGCTTCCAGGGCTGTGCCCAGCGATTGGGTAACATCCGGGAAGGGTGCCAGCGAGAAATCAATGCCGCCGAAGCGTGCACCATGTTTGAACTTCAGCAAGTCTGCCACAGGCACCAGGTTACGGGCATGTTCCTCCAGCGCTGCCACCAGGGCTTGCTGACCGGATTCTACACTGCCAGCAGATCGGAAAGCCTGAACCGCCAGGTCCGCCGCTTCTGTTGCGATCGCAAAAGCCGGGTTGCTGCCTTCATGATAGGAAGCCGGAAAGAATGGGGTGCCGGGTGCCACATTTGCCAGGGCTGCAAAGCGCAGATTGCCAAACCCGTCCGGAGAGATCTTGGAGCAGCGTATCATCACTTTGGCGCAGGCTTGGATTGCCTTCAGCGAGATGCGCTTGCGGCTGTCAGCCATGATCCCGGAAAAGAATATTCCCTCCGAAGCAGCAATGGCATCCGGTATGACGTCATAACTTTGTGGTACCTCCGCTAAGGCTGGTCCCAGGGCGGCATACGAGATCCCTCTCTTTTGGATGGTCTGGGCCAGCATTTCAGCCAGGCGCGGAGTTTCATGGATCTTGCGTTCTCCCAGCAAAAGCGGGAAGGGGTTGGTTGCCAGTCGTGTGGTCTGAACTTCGTAATCAGCGGCTTCAAAAGCGCTCTGGGCGTCTTTCAGGAAATCTCCAGCCAGGCGCAATCGTTTTTCGTCTAGCGGCCAGCCGGGATCGCAAAAGTAGGTGATCGAACGGATCTTCATGAGTCTCTTTGCCTCTTGACTTCAAACAAGAAGATAGCCCCGGCTGCCGCGGCATTCAGAGATTCGGTTCCTGCTGCCATTGGGATAAATACGCTTTCATCGTAGAACTGGCGCGCAACCTGGCTGGCACCTTCGGCTTCCCCCCCGATGATGAGAGCCAACCCCGCGCACAAGTCAGCCTGCCAGCAGGCTAATGGTGCTTCCATTTCTGTCAGCACGAATTTTAGTCCCTGCAATTGCTCACGAATGTCTTTCCAGTCCATCATGTGGATCGGCAGGCGGAAATGGGCACCCATGCCAGCCCGCACCACTTTGGGTGCAAATGCATCCGTGCTCCCGGGTGTCAGGAAGACAGCCTGTACACCCGCCGCAGATGCACTGCGCAGCAGGCTGCCCAAATTCCCCGGGTCCCGGATCTCATCCAATATCAGCACAAAATCGGGCTGCTTCGGGATGGGTAGTGTCTGCAATTCCAGCACAGCCAGCAAACCCTGTGGGTTCCTGGTATCGGAACTGGAAGTCAGCAGTTGTTCTGCCACTTCTTCTGTTTCCACCCCGGATTCGCTCAATCGTTCCAGCAATACCCAGCCGCGATCACTCAGCCCCTGGCTGTACAGGGCGAACCGGAATACCCAGCCTGCAGACAGGGCTTCTTCCAGCAAGCGCACCCCTTCAACAACCATTGCGTCGTTTTCCCGACGTTCTTTGGACCTTCCCAGCAGGGAACGTACCAGTTGGATCTTGGAATTTTGGACAGAGGTGATCATAAGGCTATTTTACCCGTTTAAATGCCCAAAGAATGCCCGGAGTTCCCTCCGGACAGCCTTTGCAAGTTCAACATCCTGAAGGTTAAAGAAAAAGCGTTACCGAATTGAAAAAACCTTCGGGACGCTTTTTGTTCGGGTAATATTTTTAGGGGGTTTTTGGTTCAGGCAGCCAGTGCCTGGGCGACCACGGTGGCAAATGTTTGCGGGTCGCGCACAGCCATATCAGCCAGCATCTTGCGATTGATGCTGATATTGGCTTTCTTGAGGGCTGCGATCAGCTTGCTGTAGGTTACGCCGTTCAAGCGGGCTGCTGCGTTGATGCGCACGATCCATAGCTTGCGCAGGTCGCGGCGGCGAACGCGCCGGTCACGCGATGAATACCACATGCTCTTAAGCATGGCTTCATTGGCGCGTCGGAAGAGCAGGTGCCTGGAGGCGTGCTGCCCTTTGGTATATTTCAAGACTTTCTTTTGACGTCGATGACCGTAAGGGCCACTTTTGATTCGTGCCATTTGTTATCTCCTGCAAACCGTTCGGGCGTCGGTCAAAGGCATCTTCTGCCTGACAACCTGTTG
>JBDRQK010000015.1:0-11844 GCA_043826315.1 Chloroflexota bacterium | reverse complement strand
TTGATCATGGAATGCCGAAAGTTGTTTTGGGAGGATATGGATAAGAGCAAATTCCTGGACGCGCGCTTGGAGAAGAAATATCCAGCCAAAGATTATCACCGTATGTATTTTGGTGAGATCTTATCCATTTATGGTGAAGATCTATTTCTTGCCTGAGTCAGTTACCAACGCTTAAGTTAATCACTTCCAATTCGGAGAACCTCATAAAAATGGAAAAAGACCACCCTATCTTAATAACTGGCGCTAGCAGCGGCATTGGGAACCACCTGGCTGGATATCTGGCGGATCGGGGTCATACCGTTTATGCGACTGCCCGCAAGGATGCCGACCTGGCTGAATTATCCAAGATCAAGAATGTAGTTCCCATTCAATTGGATGTCCGCCAGCCGCACCAGGTCCAGGCAGCTTTCCAAAGGATAGAACAGGCTGGAAAGGGATTGTATGGTCTGGTGAACAATGCTGGTATTGGAGAACTTGGTCCATTTTCTTGCTGGTCGGATGCAGAGTTGTACAAGATATTTGATGTCAATGTCTTTGGTGTGCATCGCATGACCAATGCATTTGTTGGTATGCTGGTCAAGTCCGGCGGACGCATCGTGAACATTGGCTCACAGGGTGGCATGATCACCATGAAGTATTATGGTCCCTACACCATGACCAAGCATGCTCTGGAGGCTTACACGGTCGCATTGGATCAGGAATTGGAGCCGTATGGCGTGCGCGTCAGTATCGTTCAACCCAGAGGGATCGTTTCCAATATAGGAAATAACTCTTTCCCAGGTACACTGGCGCATTTTCAAAACGCCCGCCAGCCGTTCAAAGAAGAAGCTGACCGGGTGCTGGCAGGATTTTCTCAACCTGAAATCGATCAAGAGGCTCAAGCAGATCAACCGGAATCCGCCACCAATCGTAAACCATCTTCCCCCGCCATCGTTTCGGAGGCGGTTTACGATGCCTTGTTCTCGGAAAAGCCAAAATTACGCTATCTTGTGGGAACAAAATGGGAAGGTGACCGGGTCATTCATGCACTGATCGAGAAACTGCTGGATGAGAACGATAATCCCATGCACGATTACTCGCCTCAGGAATTGATTGCCATTTTAGAGGGGCACATAGCCGACAGGAAGTCCCGGGAATAGACTGGTTCAGTTGTCTTGGGGCTTCCGCTTAACCTTAACACGCATCACAAACCGTTTCATACCCCCGAACTTGAACTTGTAAGCCTCGTCACCGCGCATGAAATCAAATTCGCTGCGCTTATTTTCATTAGCCCATTGCAGCAGATGTCCCAGTAATACCCAGCCGGGAGAAAGTTCCAGGTAAAGTGGATCCAACCCCGAGTTGTATACCCATATTTTTCCGTTGTGATCAAAGTTAAAATAACCGGCAGCTTTTTGTCCATCCACTTCAAGGAATGCTAGTTGCAGACAGCCGCATCGCCAGGCAGCCCGTGCGGTAGTTGCCATTTGCAGGCGCATGGCTGGACTTAAGAATTCAGATTTATCCGGGTCATTCTCCATGAGCTTGAGAAAAGCCTGAATATCCTCCTCCAGGTGGGAATCATCGGAAAGGATATACCAGCTTACCGGCAACGTATGTTCGACTGCCCGGCGCATCTTGCGTCGGATCTCATGGCGCTGTTTTTTATCAATACCAGCCAGGTAACTTTCAAAATCCCCGCTCAAGGCAACCGAAACAACCGGGCGAAACGGTTCCTGTTCATATTCCCAGCCATGTTTTTCTGCTGCGCTTTGCAGGGCATTCAGGCTTTTTGAAGCCTCGGGCAGGTTGACCCAATCCAGTTGGTGCCACGATTCTGGCGACTCTTCAGACAGGAAGTCGAGCAAACCCGTCAAAAATTCTGCCAGGTCCTGTTCCCGCACGATCACATCCAGATAGTCGGAAATCTCGATACTTCCCAAGAGCATCAATACCGGTTCGCCATTTGCGTTGACAGTTCGGAATAAGGGTGCGATGCCGCATAATCGTCCCTCCCGGTAGCCGGTTACCACGGCAAGTTCGGCATTTTCCCATTCTCCCCCGCCGCGTGTCTCCCACCAGCCGCTGAGATACTCATGCCGCAAAAAGGGCACATTGGTTATGCTTTCCGCTAGAAGTGAATTCCACGCATCTGCCAGGTCTTCCATTTCAGTGATTGTTTTGATAAACCTGAATTTCATTGATCATCCTGCGTTTCTCTACGAATTTTATTACGGCTCATACCTTTATATTTTTCCTTGAAAAATTTTATGTATGATAGCATGAACATTATAAGAATTATGCAATTACTCACGTCAGAGACCCCATCTGGGTCTTGGACTGGTTGGTTCCAATTATTTTGTGGCTGCCCTGATCACCTGACCCTTCCTGATCTCTTGCAATAATAGTACCTGGGATGAAGATTGGAGATTTCTTCACCCATGTATCCTGAGATCGCCATCTTTCTCAAATCATTCTATGAGTTGAGTGTCCTGGAGGGGAGAAAATAGGGGTTCCATGACCGTCTAATACCCTGATTTTGCCATTACCCAATGAATTGGGTTTTAACGTATAATGAGGACATGACAGTTGATATTGACCTCAACTTCCTTCCATTTCATCGAATTAAAGGGAAGGATCGGCCTTCACTTCCCGGGTTGATGACAGTTGCTCCACCCCAGCGGGCTGCCCGCGGCAGGGAAGGGGATCATCTGTTCATCTATCTTACCTTGGCGGGTAATAAACCTTTCTCTTTGGATGAGTATACCAAAATCATCTCGCAAATGACCGGGAGTTTTTATGCAACTTCCGGTTCTCTGACAGCAGCTTTACGTACCACGGCCGATCTGCTCAATCAAACCTTGCTCAACCGCAACCTGAGCACAACCGGTCAGGGTCATTATATTGTCGGGCGATTGGTCCTGGGTGTCCTGCGCGGCAGTCGACTTGTGGTAGTTCAAAGCGGCCCAACCCACATTTTCTGTGTTGGAAAAAAGGAAGTGGAGCACCTCCACGACCCGGAGATCTCCGGGCGTGGTTTGGGTTTTAGTCAAACCACAACCTTGTATTATTCTCAACTGATGCTTAACCCGGGCGATCAGCTTGTGGTATGTGCCCAACTTCCGGATGGATGGGACACTGCCCTCATCAACGAGCGTGGTGGAACTTCGATCGAGGCTCTCTACCGTAAACTCCAGGCCATCTCAAATGAAAATATTAATGCCGTCATCATTCAAGTGCAGGCAGGCAAAGGTTTATTAAAGACGTTAAGTGCTGACCGTCAACCTCCTGCAGCAACACTCCAGGGAACACCTGTCTCTTCGCAGGAACCTCTCCCTGGAGAGAAACCGGTCATGGAAGATACATATGCTCAAGACGGACAAAGCACACAAAATCTTGATATGCCAACGGAACCGGTTTCCAGTGCTCTGGATGAGTTTGAGAATTCACACGTATCAGATCAAGTTGATCAGGCTGCAGAACCTGTTGTGGAAAACTCCACCATTTCTTCTCATCTTCCCAAGGGGTTGAGCCTGGAAGAAACACCGATGGTTGCAGATCTGCCTGGATCACAATTGGATGGGTCTGCTGCAGTATCACCGGAATTTCGGGAATATGGTCAGAGTCGGTTATTCGATAAGAATAACACAAATGAGATCCCGGAGATAAAACGCCTTGGATCTTCCCGGCGGACTGCTTTATTAGGCAAACTTTTGGTCGCATTACAGAGTGTTCGCAAGTTTGGTAGCTCTTTAAGCACCGCTTTCCCAATCATGCTCAAGAAGCTGCTGCCTGGTGCACCGGGTGACCCCTCACCGATAATGCCGCGGTCGAGCATGGCATTTATAGCAATTATTGTTCCCCTTGCAATGGTGGTTATTGCCAGTACGGTTTATATCAAGTTTGGACAATCTGCACAATATGATGAAAACTATAAATTGGCTATCAACGAAGCCGTAGGTGCAATTGGGCAAAGTGACGTTGCAATCGTTCGCAGAGCCTGGGAAAGCACGCTCTACTATTTGGACCGGGCCGATGCCTACCAGATCACCCAGGAATCCAATAACCTGCGCCAACAGGCACAAAGCGCTTTGGATGCGATGGACCAGATCATCCGCCTGGATTTCCGTCCGGCGATCATCGGTGGTTTGGCAAAAACAATTCAAATTGGCAGAATGGCTGCCAGCGAAACAGACCTGTATATGCTGAACGTTCCTCAAGGCAATGTTATCCGGGCTTTCATGACCAGTCAGGGTTATGAAGTGGATGGAAATTTTATTTGTGGACCGGGTAACTATGCCTCCATGGATGATGATTCCAACTTGACCTATGAGGTCGGCGGCATATTGGATATGTTCGCTTTACCTCGCTTGAATGGCTTTGGAGCCACCCTGATGGGATTGGACGCTACTGGAAATTTGTTGTTCTGCAGTCCCAACAATGAACCAAAGGCATGGAGACTGGAAGAACCCGACATCCGCTGGAAAAACCTGGTCGCCTTCTCTGTCGCTGATCAGGTTAATTCCTTGTATGTTCTCGACCCGGCTGGCAATGCCATCTGGGAATTTAATCAGGATGAGAACGGCCAGTATACACAAGCCCCGGAGTTGTTTTTTTCCGGGGGTTTCGTACCTCAGAATTTAACCCAGGCGATCGATATTTCAATTTCTCAAACCGACATTTACTTGCTGTTTGATGATGGGCATGTCACTCATTGCACACCGGGGTTTGTGGATGGAAGTGGAGAAACAGTGATACCTATCCGCTGTAATGATCCCGAGGTGATGACAGATACACGTAGCGGATACCATAGCGGAGTAGTTCTTTCGGATGCGAAATTCTCGGAATTCACTTTCATATCTTCTTCCGACCCATCATTATATATGTTGGCACCCTCAACCGCTGCAATCTTTCGTTTCAGTCCGCGCCCCGAAACCCTTTTCTTGCAAAATCAATTCCGGGCTGCTGTGAACCAGGAAAAAGCCCTGTTTACCTCACCCATCTCTGCCATGGCGATCAGTCCAAATCGATATATCTTTCTGAGTGCTGGCAGCCAGGTCTATTTGGCAACGGATGTCCCCTGAGCTATTTGCTGATTTTGAAAATCGACCATTCTGTGTTCTTCTCCCCGGTTAATCCACAACCCAAGCGGGGAAGACAAAGGGAATTTTTTTAAGACATCAATTAGATCATTTATGAACACGTTAAATGGAAATTAATCAATTTCTTAATTCATCCTCGCCTCGAGTGCGTTGGCTTATAGCCATCGGTACCTGGTTTCTCATGGTTCTGGCAGCATTGATATCAGTTAAATTTGCCGGTCCATCTTTTGGTGCTGGTGCACTTCTGATCATTCCATCTATTTTCATCTCATGGATGATGGGGATGTGGCCGGGTGCCTTGCTGTCCGTTGGTGGTATTTTTGTCTTTTTCACGCTTCAAATTTTATTGGGGATGGATAGTTATTCCCGGATTCAACAATCAGGAATATTGGCAGGATCGCTGATAACTATTTTTGTCTCGGGGGTGATAGGAAAAATTGGCGAAATAACCCGTTTGCAAAGAAATGTTGTCCCCGATCGTGATCAGGCTGCAGATCAACGCCAGGTTCAAACTAATTTTTTGACCTTGTTAAATGGAATTGTACAAGCCTCTTTGGAAGCCAAGGATATGTCTGGGATATTGGAAATTTTAGTCACCCAGACCGGGAAATTGTTTGCAGCAGATGATTGCATTATCACTTTCTGGGATGAAGAAGAAAAACTTACCATTCCAATGGCAGCCCATGGCTCAAGCAGTGAAATTTACAACTCGATCGTAGCCAAACCAGGCGAACTTACCCTGACTTCTTCCGTTCTGGAAATCGGTCATGCTTTGGTGATTGAAAATTCTAAGGATTCACCTTTTGTGGATCCTGATGTGACTGCTCCATTCCCAGATATAAATTGCTCTCTCGTGCTGCCTCTGATCTCTGATGATAGGAAACTTGGAGCCATCATTCTAAGTTTTCATTCCCCGCGTCAATTTTCAAGTGATGAAATCACATGGGGTGAACTAGCTGCACGCCAGGTCTCACTGGCTTTGACCAAGATTTTACTGTTGGAAGAAGCTCAAAATCGAATTCATGAGTTGACCGGTCTGTATCAGATAACCCAGGCACTCCAGTCTCCGAATATTTCCAAAAATATATTTAGGCAGCTTACGGAAACGATGGCAAACCTGGTGGACGCACAGGTTTGCATGATTTGTTTGCATGATCTTGAGTCAAAAGAAATGATTGCCCAGGTTTCTGCCTTTGGATTGGAAGATGACCAGGTCGGATCCTTTCATTATTCAAGCCAACAGGGTGTCAAGGCATGGAATTTTTCTAAGAATGGAATTTATTGCTGCAATTCAATTGACGATATTCAACCGGTGTTCCAAAAATTTGCCCATGCTCTTGAACTTGGATCGGTCATGGCCGCGCCTATGTGGAGTCCATCTCACGATCTGTTTGGAATGGTAGTCGCGATCAATAAACCTGCTGGGTTTGATCAGGATGATGTTCGTTTGCTGGGTGTTTTTGCAGCCCAAGCTTCGTTTGTGATACAGAACATTCAACTATTTGATTCTGAGCGCCGCCGCAATGAAGAATTATCAGTATTAAATGCTATTTCCTCGTTAGCGAACAGCGCTCTTAACGAAGATGAATTGATAGAGTTTGTTACACGTTTGATAGGAGCGAAGCTCTATCCGGATAATTTTGGGATTCTACTGCTGGATGAGGCAAAGAAAGAACTGAAATTGCATTCCTCTTACAGGTTGGGTTTGGAGGAAAAACCGATCAGTATTCCAGTTGGTCAAGGCATTACCGGGAATGTGATACTCACTGGAAAACCCAGGCGCGTGAGTGATGTCAGCCAGGCAGCAGATTACCTGAATGTCGATTTGACCATCTGCTCCGAATTGTGTGTCCCTCTTAAAATTGATGACAGGGTTCTCGGGGTTGCGAATGCTGAGAGCACCAAGCAGAATGCCTTTACCCAACGGGACGAAGACCTGCTTAGCATCATTGCCGGGCAGTTGGCATCTGCCATTGAGCGTTTGCGTACGGTCCAGGCACAATTGAAACAGACCGCAGATTTGGCGCGTTCCAATGCAATGATCAAGGTGTTGGCACAAGTGGGTTCGCGCGCTTCGATTGCTGTCAACCCTGAAGGTGTAATGCAAACCCTGGGAAATGAATTATCCAAGTTGGATTTGTTTTGCGTGATTGCCCTTCCAGAAGAGGATGGCAGGAATATGCGCATAGCATATACTTCCATTCCCGGGCGGATTGTCAATGTAATTGAACGGGCATCCGGTAAGAAGATCGTGGAGTTTATCTTTCCTCTTGAACGCTTGTGGCAGAATTCAGAGGAATCCATGGAACCTTTGCTACTAAAAGATCCCGCTGAATTGGTCGCTGACATCTTTGTCGATTTTCCCAGGAAAAGTATTCTAAAAATTCTGGCTCCTATTGGTGTGACCTCCAATATGCCGATCTGTCGCCTGCCATTGGTCGTGGATGGTGAATTTAAGGGAGTATTCTGGTTATGGGGCGAGGACCTGCGCACGAGCGACATGCCCACCATGTCCATTTTTGGCAGCCAGGTGGCGATCGCTTTGCAAAATGCGCACTTGATGGACAAAGTACGAAATATGGCGATCACCGATGCCCTTACAGGTATCTTCAACCGCGGTCATTTCTTTGATTTGGCTGAACATGAATTTAGTCAGGCTCGACGCTATGATCTGCCTCTCTCTGTCGCAATACTGGATATTGATCATTTCAAGAAATTCAATGACATTTATGGGCATATTGTCGGCGATCAGGTTTTGGTTAAAGTTGCCCATGTATTACAGAGTAATTTGCGCGAGCATGATACCCTGGGGCGTTATGGAGGCGAAGAGTTTTCGATCCTGATGCCGGTTACAGATCTTGAGGCAGCTCATAAAGTTGCCCTGCGTTTAAGAAAATGTGTCGCTGATTCCAGTGTTGCCACCAATGCCGGTCCTGTCGGTGTTAGGATCAGCATTGGTGTATCACAGCTGACAGAGGATATACCCACCCTATTGAACCTTGTCAATCGCGCTGATCAGGCAATGTACATCGCCAAGACCACCGGGGGAGATTGCGTGGCAACGAAATGATGCGAATGGACTCTTCAGTTTTTTGTTAAATCACATTGGATGGATCATCCCACAGGCAGCAAACGGCTTCGCCTGGTATTTATCCTTTAAAGATCAATGAACAACATGTCAGAGCACCTTCAGCTTTTCCGAGCTCGGAAGCATCCACCAGCATCAATTTCAGACCGGCTGCTTCCAGTCGTTGGCTGGTTTCCGGAAAACCGGGTTGATAGAGCAATGACTCGCCGATCTGCACAGCATTTGCGCCATACATTTCGGTTGGATGCACTTCAATCACCCGGTAACCTGCGAACTCAGACTTATCGATCCAGGCTGGATTGATCAAAAGGGTATTCTCTGCCACTTGAGTGACCGCTGATTTTAAGTGCAGGCAGCCGGTAACCATCATTCCTTTAACCTGGTATCCGAACGGTTTGAGGATGGTTTGCATTTGTTGTATGGCAGATGAATTACTGCGGGTTGAAATACCCACATGGATTGTCTTCCCGGTTATAAGGATATCTCCACCATCCAGGCAGCCAGGTGCCTGGATGGTAACAAGATCTCGGTAGGGGTAGAGAGCTTGGGAAATACTGTTCACTTCATCTCTGCGGGATCTTGCCCCTGGACGGGTGAGGATCGCTATCTCATCCAAAACCAGTGCAGCATCTTCAACAAAGACCGAGTCGGGCAGATCCGGTTCAGCCGGAAGTGAGATGATCTCAACTCCCAACGATTGAAGTGCTTGCTCATAACGGGCATGTTGTGCAACGGCTGTTTCCAGGTTGATGGGCTGGCGTTCCAGGTGAGTTAATTCACACCTCGCAATAGCCGGACTGACTTTTCGGGTAATGGCAATAAGCATATCGAGTCCCAATTATATTTTTCCGATGCAGGAAATATTTTTGAAATGACTTTTCGTTTTTTAAAAACGCAGGTGTTTTACAGTCAGGCCATCGTCAATGATTTCTTGCAGCGAGTCGATGCCAATCCGCAGGTGCAGGTCAGCATAATTCCGGGTCACTTTTTGATCACTTTTAGCCGTCTTGATACCCTCCGGAACCATAGGTTGGTCTGAGACCAGCAGCAAGGCTCCAGAAGGGATACGGTTGGCAAAGCCCGTCATAAATATGGTGGCAGTTTCCATGTCCACAGCCATTACACGTATTCGCTTCAGATATGCCTTAAATTCTTCATCATGCTCCCAGACACGCCGGTTTGTGGAATAGACCGTACCGGTCCAATAATCCCGTTGAGCATTCCGGATGGTGGTGGAGACAGCTTTTTGCAGGTTAAAGGCTGGCAAGGCGGGCACTTCCGCTGGGAAGTAATCGTTGGATGTTCCTTCACCCCGGATGGCAGCGATCGGCAGGATCAGGTCACCAAGCTGGTTCTTGGATTTTAATCCCCCGCATTTTCCCAGGAACAAGGCTGCTTTGGGTCTTACGGCAGACAACAGGTCCATGATCGTGGCGGCGTTAGCGCTGCCCATGCCAAAATTGATCATGGTGATGCCATTGGCTGTGGCATTAGGCATTGGTTTTTTCTGCCCGCGTATGGGCACATTATGCCATTCGGAAAAAATGCTCAGATAATTCCGGAAATTTACAAGCAGGATGTATTGGCCAAAATCTTTTAAAGATGTACCCGTATAGCGTGGCAGCCAGTCAGAGACAATTTCATCTTTTGTGATCATTTTCTTGCTCCTTGCATAATTTCCGATTTTATTTTTTCCAAGTGTTCATTAAAGATGTATTCTAATCTATTTACTCAATCCCTTATCTTTTTATCCCAAACCTGGTAAAGACCCAGCCTGCCACTCTGTCCATCACTATGGAAGGATTCACAGACATTAAAACCAGCAGCTTCAGCCAGACTGGAGAGTTCTTCTTCATCAAAATGGTGTACATAACGCAGCCCGTGGCCTCCGCGTTTCCAATCCAGTAGATAGTCTCCGCGATCGACATCCTGGGCTTGTAAAACGGCTTCTTGCCAGGGTTGGATGCGGTTTCTCAGCCGGGGGCTGTTCAGAAATTGCCAGTTGGAATGGATGAATTTGCCTTCCTTCTTCAACAACCTGGCAATTTTCATAAGGATCTGGAGGCGCAGTTGTTCGGAAGGGATGTGATGCAGGGTGGCAAAAGAAAATACCATCTGGTAATTATCTGCTGGCAGGTCTGTATCCCAATCCGTTCTGGTCAGGTCTGCCTGGATAAAATTGACAGGGAAGGTGTCTGCTTGCTGCTCTGCGGCAGCCAGGAGAGGCAGGCTGAGATCCAGCCCGGTATAACTCCCCCTGTGCCCAAGAATGGCAAGCTGGCGTGCAAGCGCACCATTACCGCAACCCAGGTCCAGTATATCTTCATGTCCCTCCAATCGGTTGATGATCATACTGGTTCCAGGTTGTATGCGGGCACGCGTGGCAGAAAATTCAGCTCCAAAACTCTGGTAGAATTGTTTGTTAATATCCAACAATCGCCTGACAGTGACTTCCTGCATGGATTGATTATACCCACCCTCTGGGTAGTATTGTTGGCAGTTTTGGTGGATAGAGTTGGTGCTGAGAGAATTGGTCAGCTTGGTGAATAGCTCTCGAACCTAAAAATAATAACCGTATCCTCCCCGATTAAATAAGAAGATTCAATTATTGACCATAAGCCTGCTGGAAAGCGCCATGAATTGGGAATTACTGGGGTTGCATCCTGTTGTTCTGGAACTCGTAGGCTTTTGGTGGTAAATCGTGGATGAAAATGAATCAAAATTACAAGAATTTTCAGGATGCTCCGTGGTAACTGAATAAAGATGACGAAGAAAAAAAACTGGACAAAAAATCAGGACCTGGCTCCCGAAAGAATGGGCCTTGCAAAGCTCATTCTGGAAGACATGCGTATGGGCATGAAGGTTATGGATGCAATCCGTCATCACCCGAGCCAGGATGGCCATGTCAGCAAAGCTGATCTGGTAGCTGCTTATAATCAACTGGTGGAAAGTGGGGAATGGTTGCCTGATCCGGTTTTGCAGGCACGTATCCGTATGAAGCCTGTTCGCACCCTCTCGGGAGTGACAACCGTTACTGTTCTCACCAAGCCTTATCCCTGTCCGGCGCATTGTATATTTTGTCCGGACGATGCCCGTATGCCCAAGAGTTACCTGCCTGATGAGCCGGGTGCAATGCGTGCGGTTGAACACAATTTCGATCCCTATGACCAGGTTCAATCCCGCCTGGAATCTTTGGAAGCTGTTGGTCATCCCACCGATAAAGTGGAGTTGCTTATCCTGGGTGGCACCTGGTCAGCATACCGCAGGGATTATCAGGAATGGTTTATTCTGCGTTGTTTGGATGCCTTGAATGGAACATCCGCCAGCACTTTGAAGAAAGCTCATACCCTCAATGAAACTGCCACACACCGCAATGTTGGGCGGGTCATCGAAACCCGCCCGGATGAGATCACGATCAATGAGATCGCCTGGTTGCGCTATCTGGGTGTTACCAAGATCCAGATGGGAGCTCAAAGCCTGGATGATCATATTCTGGAGCTAAATCAACGTGGACACACGGTTGCAGAAACCGGTCGCGCGGTCGCGCTGCTCCGGGCGGCTGGATTTAAGATCGTTCTGCACTATATGCCGAACCTGCTTGGGGCTACTCTGGAATCAGATCGGGTGGATTTCAAGCGATTGTGGACGGATCTTTGCCCGGATGAGATAAAGATC
>JBDRQK010000014.1:0-80591 GCA_043826315.1 Chloroflexota bacterium | reverse complement strand
TGTACAACTTTTATCTTTCATTATCGTAAATAGGATCAAACATATTATCATAAATAATCAGGAGATGGCTATGTCTAAAAGAAATCGCACACAATTATCTCTAGGGATCATACTCATCATCATTGCAGTTGGGTTGCTGATTTTCAAAGCCAACCCTTCATTAGGTGAATACATCCGGATTGATATGGGTTGGCCAATCTGGATCATTATCGGTGGATGCATCTTCCTGCTATTTGGACTATTGGTAGGAGAACCGGATATGGCAATCCCGGCAAGTATTTTTGCAGGCGTTGGGAGTATTTTGTATTTCCAAAATACAAGTCAGGAATGGTCCAGTTGGTCATATATGTGGACCCTAATTCCAGGTTTTGCAGGCGTTGGTAATATCCTGGCTGGATTGTTTGGAGCAGAATTTCGAAAATCGATTTCTGAAGGTTTCAGATTAATGTTCATAAGCATTATTATGTTCTTGATCTTTGGTTCAATGTTTGGTGGATTAGCAATATTAGGTCCTAACAAAGAATTCATACTTGCTGGATTATTGATCCTATTCGGAATCTGGTTAATAATCCGAGGCTTATTTCGACCTCATGTAAGTGAGTGACCGATGAAACGAAATAATCTGTTTTGGGGAATAATTCTCATTTCGTTTGGTGGAATCTTTTTTCTTGATGCAATTGATATCCTTCCCGGGTATCCGCCTGAGTATTTATGGCAAATTTTCTTGATCCTTCTGGGATCTTGGATAATTTTAAACTCCTATTGGAAACCCAAGTATGAGAAATATGAGCATAAAACTATCGCATTAGCAGGTGCGACACGCGCTAAAATTCACATAAATCATGGGGCAGGTCTCCTAAATATTAATTCTGGAACAACAAAAGGCGATCTTCTAACCTATTCATCGATGGGAACGATCCAACAATCCATCAGACGTGAAATCGAAACGCTGGAAGTTCGATTGTCTCCAGGATCTGATATTTTCCCTTTGTTAGGGTTCGCTGAAGGATTTAATTGGGATTTACAACTCAGCGAAGAGATTCCGTTGTCACTAATTCTGGAAACTGGAGCTAGCCAAACCAATGCAAACTTAAACGATCTCAACATAACGGATTTAAAACTATCCACAGGAGCCAGCACTAGTTCGATAATACTACCTTCAAAACCAGAACGATCTAATATTTCTATTAATGCCGGAGTCGCTTCTTTGAATATTCACATTCCAACAAATGTTGATGCACGAATCCGCTTTAAAGAAGGTTTGACATCATTAACAATTGATAAAGATCGTTTTACTCGCATTAATTCCAATACATATCAATCACAAAACTTTGATTTTGGGACGCATCGAACAGAGATAGTGATCGAAGCTGGTATTGGTTCCATTTCTATTAATTAGGTAGGTTTACATATGGAAAAAAGAAAAAATAAAATTGAATATCGCATTCTGATCGGTGTGTTGCTAATACTTGGGGGCTTATTGGGTTTACTTGAAAAATTAGGTTTTATCGATAATGCATCTGGATTCTTCTGGGCAACAATTTTCTTGCTTGCTGGAGTTGGCTTCTCTTATATTTTCCTGACTAACCGCGAGCATTGGTGGAGTATCATTCCTGGTTCTTCCCTGTTTGGATTAGCCATAACGGTAGGGTTGCCTGAAGAATTAGATCGTTATGGCGGTCTCGCATTTTTGGGAGCTCTTGGACTAGGCTTTTTAGTCATCTACATCGTAAATCGCAAACATTGGTGGGCACTGATCCCATCTGGTGTTTTGCTCAGCCTCGGATTAATTTCTTCAGTATCCAATGAGCTACAGGGACAGGATACTGGTAGTCTTTTCTTTATTGGATTAGGTTTAACATTTCTTCTTGTTGCATTATTACCAACAGGGTCACATCGCATGAGTTGGGCTTTTATCCCAGCCTCAATCTTGTTAATTATTGGAACCCTTCTCGGTACATCACTCAGAAGTTTTTTAGATTACATCTGGATTGGAGTTTTATTCGTTGGTGGCTTTTACATGATCTGGTTATTCTTTTCTACCCGTAAACACTAATCGTTCCTTTGATAAAAGACACTCTTTACACTTCTAGAAATTAGTGTCTTGTTTTATTTTCTTCTACCTTTAAAGCGCTTATAAACTCTCAACCATGCGTCAGTTGGATTTTCTTGCTTTGTTTTCTTGTCCTCATCGGTGCTTAAATGGAATGCTAAATCTTCCAGTAACCCAGAAATTG
This sequence comes from Chloroflexota bacterium, assembly GCA_043826315.1. GTDB lineage: Bacteria > Chloroflexota > Anaerolineae > Anaerolineales > Villigracilaceae > UBA12087. The sequence goes on along the minus strand of JBDRQK010000014.1, from coordinate 78,354 downwards.
GCTCGTCCGGTTTCTTGTAGACAAGTGGCTGTCCGCTATTAATGGATTGAACAAAAGAATCTGGTGTAAAAGGAATGTTGATTAATGCCGACAATCCCAAGGAAGTTTCAATTTTATCTTTCGCTAATCCATAATTTGGAAAAGTAGAGTTAATTACAAGTTTAACTTTTTCAGGTGGATAATTTAATTTATGATATGTGTCCAGAGCTGCTGAGGCTGCGCGAATGGAAGCCATATCCTGCGAAACAACCAGTAAGATAAGGTCAGCGGCATCAAGAGTTTCAAGTGTTAATGAATCAAAATTGTGAGATAAATCAGCAACAATGTAATCATGATCATTCTTTAGAAGTTTAATAGCAGCGCTTAGAGTCTCCACACTTATGGAATCAGCTTCAGTTGGAAAAGTTGGTGCAGCGATAAAAGCCAATCCGCTTTCATATCTGCTAATTATTGAATCCAGGGAATCTTTATCTAAATCTTCTGATGAAAACCTTGCAACATCCGCCCAAGTTCTTTTTAAAGTTGAATTGAGCATCAAGGCAACCTGACCCGCCATCATGGTAAGATCAAGAAGAATGGTTGATTTTCTCCATAACAATGACAATTCTACAGCCAAATTGACGGCCAGACTCGAACATCCGATACCTCCACGCAAACTATGGACAACAATAAATTTCCCCCCATAGCTTTCAGTTCTCTCACTTTTCCTTTCTGGAATTGACTCGTTTGCAGTTTCGACCCGCCTTAGTAAAACCGATAACCTGGCTAACAATTCAGGCGGTGCAAATGGTTTTGTCAGGTAGGCATCTGCGCCTGCTTCAAAGGATTTTAGTTTATCCTGCAGTTCAGTTTGTGCAGTTAAGATTATTATTGGAATGTTGGCAAATTGAAATTCCCTACGTAAGAGCCTGGTTACTTCATAGCCATTTATACCCGGCATCATCACATCTGTGATTATCGCGTCTGGCTTTTCATTCTTCGCTTTTTCCAACCCTTTCAATCCATCATCTGCAAAAATTATTTCATATCCTTGTGAATTAAGAGTGTTGGCAATCATTTTTTGATAGTGTTTTTCGTCATCAATAACTAGAATTCTATTCATAATAATTTCTCCAATTCACTAATATTTTATTTTCTTATTTTGTTAAAATATTGTTTTACTCTGTCAGCTTCAATTTTTATTTTACTAATTAATTGAGGGGCACTCTTTAAATCATTGCTATTCCCCACTAATTCCAATTGTTCTGCCAGATTTCTTATTGGCTCAGCACTGAAATTAGCTGAAACCCCTTTCAAATTATGTGCAATACGCACAAAGGAATTATTATCGTTAATTTGCATTGCTTTTACCAGCTCTTCGATCCTTATTGACAAATCTTCCATAAATTCATTACCCAATTCGATAAACAAATCGAAATCATCACCGAATCTCGGAAGTGCCATTGACAAATCCATCGGTAATACATATTCATCGATCATTTCTTCATTTTCGATTATTCTTATCTCCTTCTTGATTGTGCTAATTGGTTCTAAATCTCCAAACAATCCTTCATCAAAAAATAACCCGGATTCTGAAAAAATATTAACATCTTCATCAGAGATTTTTTCAGTTGACTGGTCAGGTGATAAACTATATTGTCCAGCTGAAAATTCTGTCCACCGATCCAAAACTGAAGTCAATACTTTCATATCGATAGGTTTGGAAACATAATCATCCATTCCAGCTTCCAAACAACGTTCCCGGTCACCTTTGAGTGCATGCGCAGTCATCGCAATAATTGGTGTATGTTTATATCCTTGCTCTTTTTCCCATTGACGAATTCTTTGAGTTGCTTCGAAACCATCCATTTCGGGCATTTGGACATCCATCAATACAATGACATACTTTGTTTCTTTGAACTTTTCAAAAGCCTTCAAACCATTATCTGCTGTATCCACCATGAATCCTGCTTTTTGCAGAATTACATTAGCAAGTTTTTGATTGATAGGATTGTCCTCTGCTAATAACAATCTTAAACCTAAATGTCGGGCTTCACTAATTGTTGTATCTGTTATGAATTGTTTGACAGCAGAATTAGTTTCCGTCTTTGAAACAACAGCATTCAAAGCGTCAAATAACAAAGTTTGTTTAACTGGTTTTACCAGATATCCCGCACATCCTAATGTCTGCATACGTGCCATTTCTCCTCCTTGCCCCATAGAAGTGAGAATGATTATGTTCACAGACTCTCCAGCAGGATCTCCGATTATTCCTCGAGCTGTTTGTTCGCCATCCATTAATGGCATTTGCATATCTAGGAGAATAATTTGAAATGGTTTATTCAATCTGTTTGCGGTTCGCAACATCTCCAAACCCTTTGCGCCTCCTGGAGCAGATTCGACTATACACTCGAATGATTCCACCATTTTGGTCAAAATCATTCTGTTAGTTGAATTATCATCAATCACTAATACTCTAAGGTTTGTTAATTCGTTATGTTGATTAATATTTAAGGAAGCCGTTGTCTTCATTCCCAAAGGTTGTTTCTCGAATTCAACTATAAACCAAAAAGTACTTCCCACACCTGGTAAGGAATCAACTCCAATTGTTCCATTCATAGCATTCACAATTTGCTGTGAAATAGTTAAGCCTAAACCAGATCCACCATATCTGCGAGTTGTAGATCCATCTGCTTGTGTGAATCTATCAAAAACTGCGGATTGGCGTTCCTGCGGTATACCTATACCAGTGTCTTGTACCGAAAACTTAATTTTTATGTGCGATTCAGATTCACTCACTAATTCAACCAAAATTATTATTTCACCTTGATGAGTAAATTTTATGGCATTCCCAACCAAATTTACAAGTATCTGCCGCAACCGGGTGGGGTCACCCCGCAATTCTGTCTTAATATTTGGATTGACCAGGCAAGCAAGCTCTAAACCTTTATCTTGAACACGCTGAGCGAATGAATGGGCTACATCCTCTACGGCTACGCGCAAATTGAATTGCACATTTTCGATTTCGAGCTTTCCAGCTTCAATTTTCGAAAAATCTAAAATATCATTTAATAACGCAAGGAGTGATTCTGCACTTTTAAGTGATGTATCTGCAAAATCTTTTTGCTCAGAACTTAGGTTTGTGTCAATTAGAAGTTCAAGCATACCTATTACACCATTCATAGGTGTTCGAATTTCATGGCTCATATTCGCCAGGAATTCGCTCTTAGCTTTATTTGATTCTTCAGCTTGTACGCGCGCTTTTACTAACTCCGTAATATCATGGTAAATTGCAAAAGCACCGATCTTTTTTTCATCAACAATTACCGGGACGCCGAATATCTCTACATCAACCAATGAATTGTCCTTTCGCCGTCTTTTTCCTATTGCATGAATATTATCTTTCATGGCCATTTGAGTATATTGTGCTGCTTCGCTCGCTGTCTCGGAAGTTGTGATCAGATCATCAATTTTCTCATTTATGGCTTCATTGCTGGTATATAAGAACAAATTCTCGAAAGCAGGATTAATGGAAAGGATTTTTTCATTACTATCTAATATAACAATAGCGTTTGGGTTATTGGATACCAAGGCTTCAAAATAACGTTTCTGTTTATAAGAATCTATTTCTCTTTTCTTTATATCGCTAACATCATTAAATAAAAAAATTGTCTTATCGCTTTCCTCATTAATTTTTAATGGGTAAACACTGATTTTAAAAATTCCATTAAAAACTTGCAATTGTCTTTCGCAATTGGTTAAAGGCCAATCCTCTTTATCGGAGTCTAAGAATAAAACCGATTTAAGATTCTTCCCAATCATATCCTTGAATGTAAGAGAGGTTTTATCCAAAACAGCTTGATTACACCTCGTAATCACTCCCTCTTTGTTGGTTACGATTACTGGGGATGAGATAACATCAAAAATTGTTTCCCATTCCTTTTTGGCTCGGCTTATTTGTTTTTCTATATTTTTCTTATCAAGTATTTCTCTATGCAATTCCTGGTTGGCTTCTTTTAATTCCAATGTTCTTTCAACTACTATTCGTTCCAAATCGAGTTTCATTTCTTGAAGACCATCTTCGCGTTTTCCCACCACAGCTGATATTATTCCTATGACGATTGGGGCTGAATCAATGATCCTAAGCAAGGAAGATGACAGTTGAACATAAATAAAAGATTTCCATGTCAATGGCATGCCATTTGCATATATTACTTGTAATGAGGCTATTATTGGAAATCCTATGCCAAAGATAAAACCTAAGGACATAAATTTGAAAGTTGCAGATCTAAAAAATTTATTCTTTTTCATCATTAAATGCCTTGATCACTTTCATGCATGTTATAGTGATATGATTATATCAATGTATAATATTTAATTCTCTCAATTCTTATTCTTTGCATAACTCCATCCCCCTGTTAATTATCGAATCATAACGAATCTAATTTCAAACAGCTTCCACTATCTCTATATCGGGGAAAAATTGCCTAACAGTTCCCGCCACCCATCCGTGCAATGTTGCCGGGGAAAGAGGACACCCCAAGCAAGCTCCGCCTAACCTGACATATAATTTCTTTCCATCGAAAGAAACATATTCAACGGACCCTCCATGAAAATGTTCAATATATGCACTTAATTGCTCCACTAATCCTTTCATCTGTTCTTCTTTAATTTTCATTTCATTTGAATCAAATTTACGTGTCTCAATTACATCCATCATACCGCCTTCCGGTTGATAAATACATCGTGATATTAATGATATTACCTGAGTTTGCCTGTTTTGCCAACGTTCGGATATTACAGCTGCTAAACGGTCCGATATTATTTTTCCAAGGTCAGGATAGGTGTTGCATAATTTCTGGAGATCGCTCCCACTGATTTTTAAAGTTTTGCAGTCTTCGAGACATTTCGCACTTGAAGTGTAAGATACATTTCCCATAGCAGCAGACCAGCCAAATACTCCACCGGTATGAATTTGAGCCACTTTCATTACAGGACCATCATCCGGTTTGAAACGAATAACAACGCTTCCTTCACAGAGAAGGTATAGGAATTCTGCTATTGCATCTTGTTTAAAGATGACTTGGCGAGCTTTAAAAGATTTATGTGTAAAAAATGGAGACAAGCGTTGCAGCTCTTCCTCGGTCAATCCGTTAAAGAATAATAAATCACTTAAATCAGCTGATATCATATCTAAATATTATTCACTTTTTCTCCTTTTTTCTAGTGGCATATTTCCTAATTCAATCGCCATTTATCCCTTAATTAAAAACCGAATGTTTCTATGAACGAAATTGTGTTATAAGGTTCTTTTATTATATTTTTGATTTAATGCAACTTTGTATAACAGGATACATCTAATGGATGAAGAACATAAGGAATATTCAATTCAAGAAATAATATCAGGGAATCGATCAGAGTTTGCAAAACTGATTGATGCACATTCGAACCAGATTTACCGGCTTGCGCAAAAAATGTTAAATAACCCACAGGATGCAGAGGATGTGTTGCAAAACACTTTTTTAAAAGCATTTCAAAATATTAATCATTTTGAAGGCCGTTCCAAAATATCCACCTGGTTATACCGAATCGCCACAAACGAAGCGCTTATGATCATTCGCAAACAACACCCAGAAGTGAATATTAGCGAAGAGTATGGCGAAGAAGATAATGAAATTAATTCCCCAATTCAATTAATTGATTGGTGCTGCCTTCCAGAAAGTGAAATGGTTTCATCTGAGTCAAGAAAAGAATTAGACAATGCCATCCAACGATTATCTGAAGCTCTAAGAATAGTGTTTATCCTACGTGACATTGAAGGATTATCAATTCAGGAAACAAGCAAGATATTAAATCTTACAGAAACAGCAGTGAAAACCAGGCTCTTAAGAGCACGCCTGAATCTAAGAGAACAACTCTCGACATATTATGGTGATCGTTTTCTGGCAAGGAGTAAAGAATAATGTTAGAACATGAAAATTGTCAAATTTTGTTAACCTTCCTTTCAGATTTTGTGGACGGAGAGCTTGACCAAGATTTATGTTTACAAATAGAATCCCACCTTTCACAATGTCCTGATTGTTCTATCGTTGTGGACACATTAAAAAAAACCATCAATTTGTATCATGAACAATCGAAAATAACAGAAAATGTCCCGGAGGAAGTTCGAGAACGTTTATTCAGGTGTTTAAACCTTGAAGAATATATCATACACATATAAGGTTTTTTTTTGATGAAAAAAAAACCTAAAATCCCCTTATAGTTTGAATAATAAATTTTTAATTTTCTGGATGTTTTTAATTGGTTTAGGGTTATTTCTGATTGGAATCGCTATAATTTATTCCCAATCATATTATTCTGAAAATAACTCCTCACCTTCCGTAAATACAACCATTCCAGTGCCTGTCAATTATCCAGCGCCAGAGATAAACTTGACCGATTTATTTTCAAAGAATGTTGCTTTAAAGGATTATCAAGGAGAAATTGTGCTAGTAAATAATTGGGCTACATGGTGTCCACCATGCAAAGCTGAGATGCCAACTCTTGAGACATATTATCAAGATCACGTAGAAGATGGTTTTATTATTATTGCAATAGAATCGGGAGAATCTTTAGAGGAAGTTTCCGACTTCGTGGAAGATTATTCCATTAGTTTTCCTGTATGGATTGATAGAGATGGTATCGCCCTTGATGCATTTGGCAATTGGAACCTTCCGAGTTCATACGTGGTAGATCGAACAGGAATGATCCGTCTTACCTGGACAGGTGAAATCAGTATGGCAATGCTTGATAAATATATAACACCTTTAATAAAAGAATAATAATCTGCAAATCATCACTAAACCAAATTTTGAAATCACAATTCCTATTTCCCGGCGGTAATCTGGCTGGCAAGATTTGAGCAGTCACAAGCTGTTACAGTTTCACTGTCGCGCGTTAGCGTACCCAAATACGGTCTTGTTCCATTGTGAGCGATCCACCCTTCCAAATTAAATGCGAGGGTTCCATCTGCGGGTATCCATTCACCGTTATATTTCCGGGCAATGTGAATATGCGTCCCTGTCGCCCTGCCTCCTTCACACGATGGATGACCAATAGGATCACCTGCCTTCACTTTTGTACCGACACTTAACCGACCCTCCGTGGCGACATGCATGTAAAAGATATTCCACCCAGTTCTTTCCTCGTTGTCCCCATCAAGGTCAAGTACAACAATCCCTGTTTCGGAACGAACCACAACTGCATCTGCAAGTGCAGTTGCCCATAATTGTGTAGGAGCACAACCGCCAACATTTGCAGGAGGTGCAAAATCTAACGCCGCATATGGCTCAAGGGTACCCCACCCCGAATGGGGACCTCCTGTATATGTCCAAGACTCACCCGCTTGGAAAGGGAGTAGAAAATATGGTTGTTGCAAACTTACAGGTATATGTGGATTATCAATTTCCCATAGATTACCAAAGAGGTTTTCGATGGTCTTTGCAAATCCATCCGGCCCGATAGCTATCGCATAATCTTGAATGGGATTTATTAAAAAATAAGCTTGAAAAGCAACCGTCGCAGCATTTTGCCATGGATCAGGTCGTTCAATCGTACCATCTGGATGTTCGAAAGTTGTTAAATGTCCACTTCTCCAACCATAGTACCCATTATTAAGAATATTTGCAGCCCAAACCAATTGCAGGTATAATCCTTCATATTCGATATCATCATAACCAAGTATGTACTCAGATGATGGCAAGATTGGGTTAGTTAAAGCCCCAGCCTGAAATTCTAGCAACGCCAATAAAATTCGAGGGCTGATACTGAAATTGAGGGCAACTAAATTGATTATCTCTGCTCCAGATCGACTCTGACCACTTGCAAAAGCACGATAATCTTTTATCCACCCAGATTGGGATGCAACAAAATCACTTGTATCAAATATAATGGACAAAGGACCATTGATATAAAAATTATCCGGGACAATCTGAAAAGGCGTACCCCATAAAGGCAAGTAATAGATCGGAATTTTCATCGGCATTCCAGGAGGCATTGTTGTTGCATCTTCTGGAATATTTGGGTTAGCTGCCATGATTTCATCTACATTTGAATTGAAGTGGATAGCAATGGAGGTCAAGGTATCTCCTGATTGCGCTTCATAATCCACAAGTTCACCCGGGTAATAGGACTCGCGAGTTGCCAACAATGTGGGGGTAACTGGATTGAGATCACTCGTCCTCTCTCCAAAAGGTATGCGCTCATAATCCACTGGAGTACAAGAAGTAAGAAAAATGGTGAAAATAAGAAATATTCTTTTACAAAATTTCATGCTATTTCAATTCCAGCTATTCGTCTGCTTCGCGAATTATTGATGTAATAGCTGAACCATTTGGAAGGGCTACTACCGTCCGACCATCTTTAGTTAAGGTTCCATCATAAGGTTTTTCACCTGCATGAGCGACCCATCCACTTAATTCAAAAGGTATTGGTCCATCGGCCAGTATCCATTCTCCATTGAACTTTCTTGCAATGTGAAAATGCGTTCCGGTTGATCGGCCACCCTCGCAGGAGGGATGTCCGATGCGATCGTCGATGTTCAATAATGTCCCATTTGGAACTCGGTCTGCTGCAGCGATGTGAAGATAAAGTATATTCCATCCGGTTTGTTCATAACCATCGTTATCAAGGTCAAGAATTACTACACCGTAACTTGAACGAACCACCTGTCCAGAAGCTGCAGCCAATACCCACGATTCAGATACATAGCACCCTTTTTGGTCTGCTGCAGGGGCAAAGTCTAAAGCTGCTAAAGCGCCTTCTTTTTCCCAAGCGGCATGTGGTCCTCCTGTTAAATTCCAGGTTTCTCCAGGGGAAAAAGGCAGATTAAGTTGGTCCTGTGTCAGACCTGGAGGAAACAAAGGTTCCACTTTTTGAGCACGCGCCCAAGGATCTCCGAACATATTTTCATAAAGTTTCAAAAATCCAATATTTGGGTCGATTATTGCCAACCAATCAGTATAACTATTTTTCAGTGAAAAATAATACAAAATCGATACGGTTCCAGCATTCAATTCTGGAGCAATTCTTATTTTTTCCCCTCCAGAGAACTCTAACTCCGTTAATTTTCCACTCCTCCAACCGTAATATCCAATGCTCAAATCCCTTGCAGTAAGAAGGTATTGATTGAATAGCCCTTGATGAAACAAATCGATATAACCAAGGGGATAATCTATATCAGCCAGGTTACTTGGCTGACTGGTTACCCAACCACTTTGATATTCCAAAAGAGCTAACAAGATCCGTGGGTTTATTGAATTATCTAACGCCTGTCTCTTAATGACTTCAACACCAGAAGTTGTATTAGTTACCCATTCAGAATAATTATTTAGATAGCCTCCTGCAGCTGCGACATAACGATAAACATCAAAATCGATGGCTGAAGGAGAAAAAATTATTTCACTATCTGGCATGATCTGAATAGATGGTGTTAATTCAATATTAAGTACAGACGGAATTGACAGCAGGGTGTTTGGATTTATTAAACCTGTTTCCGATAATCTTTCCTCTGAATGAATATCTGTAATATCAACCCCAAAATGGCTTGCAACTACGGATAGACTGTCGCCGGGTTGGGAGTAATAAATGATTGGGGGTAAACTTATTTCTGTAGAATTGGTAGTTGTGCCGGTTGCTTTCGTAATAACCGGTGTAGAAGTAATTTTTGGATTATTTATAGGTGTAAAAGTAGGAGTAATAAATTCTGAAGGAGTCGTAGAAGGAGTAATTGGGTTTGAAGTATTCATTAAACTGGCGGTTTGTGTGACTTCTGCAGTAGATAATCCGGAGAATTGCTCAGTTTCAAACAGGGCATTAGACCCCCACAATGGACTACAGGCTGAGAGCGAAAGAAAACAAAAAATTAAGGTAGTCCGAATTATTACGGAAAGGTGCAAATTTAAAATGTACTTCATATTGAGATTATATCATCTGGAGAAATTAGGAGTTGCATTGTTACAAAGTAATCAGAAGTAAGTAGAAATCTAATTTATGTTTATTTATAAGAGTATTATGGGGAACTCTTAATATTAATTTTTCTAATTTCACCTATCTTTTAATCTGATTTTCCGGAATTATTCCATCAAACGCCTCAACCACTTGATCGTTACGCTTGAGATAACCATCATACTCATAACCAGTACCAGAAGATACCCATCCATCCAAGTTAAAAGGGACCGAACCATCCGCCGATATCCACTCACCATTAAATTTTCGAGCAAGGTGGACATGTGTTCCATTCGATACACCACCTTCGCATGATGGATGACCTATTCTGTCGCCGGCATGTAAAAACATTCCTTCTGTAACTCGATCAATCCTATCGATATGCATATACAAAATGACCCAACCTGTTTGTTCAAAGCCATCACCATCCAGATCCTGGATCACTGCCCCATTCTTTGCTCGTACGATCAGCCCATCAGCTACAGCAGTTACCCAAGCATTACTCATAACACAACCCTGGGTTTCACCAGGGGGTGCAAAATCAAGTGCTGCCCATGCAGAACCAGAGTCCCATCCACCGTGTGGCCCCCCGGTAAAAGACCATATTAAATTTTTTTCAAATGGTAATATCATATCTGGTTGAATGAGATCTGATGGAACTAGTGGCTCTATTGCGAAATCGAATGGATAGCCGAATAAATTTTTATAAACAGAGTAAAAACCATCCGGGGAAACATCTTCTTGCCAATCTACATAATCATCCAAGTTGGAAAATAGATATTGTACTGCTGCTGTACCAGAATTGATCGTTGGGTCTAACGGTACAAATACTCCATCGGTAAGGAGAACTCCTGCAAGAGCATTAACTTTCCATAGATAATAGCCGCGATTCAATATGTTTGCTGCCCAAGTTAATTGCCTGTATAATCCAATATGCCAATTATCATTAAAACCTATTGGGTAATCAAGCGTATTCGATGTTGGCAAGGTTTTAGTTAACCAACCAGAACGATATTCCAATAAAGCTAATAACAGTCGTGGATTTACTGAATAATTTTCAGAAACCAAATTTATTATCTGTCCCGCATCCAAATAACTGTCATCAATATCTTCATGATAATTGGATAAATATCCCCCAAAATTATGAATAAAATTTATATTGTCGAATGTAATGCTCATTGGTCCAAAAACCAATTCTGAGTCGGGGATGATTTTGAATGCTGTTCCGGTATCCTGAAGTGAAGGTTGTGGTATTACAAGGATTTGTCCGATATATAAAATATTTGGATCGCTTAAATTATTTGCTTTCATAAGCGAGTCTATAGAAATCGAAAATTGGCGAGCTATTATTCCAAGTGAATCTCCCGACTGGACAGTATATTGGTCGGGATTTGTGAGTTGGGTTGAAATTACCCTGGGGGTATCTGGAGTTGGGGTTAATTCTGGTGATCCAGGAATCCTTGTTGGCAGCAAGTGAAAAGAAGGAGTGGGAGTTTTAGTAATGAACTCATTATCTGTTGGATTAATTTCAGGAGCCCCTGGTTTCCATTCTGGCGATTCTGGTGCTGAACGAACACATCCAACTATTAAAATAACAAATCCACTTAATATAATTAGAAAAAACGGTTTACGCATTTATTAATTCTAATGCAATTCAGGGTTATCTGCCTACCCTAATTCATATATGATAATATTTGAACAAAATACTTTCATTAATAATTATGCACAGGAAAACAAATGCACCAATCTTATAAGAATTTTGAAGTAATTACCTATCTTCCAGATAAAATCGAGGAAAGCAAAACCCATGTAATTGTTGAGAAACCAATTGATATTTCCATTGATGGTAAATATTGGATAACATTGATGTGCACTCCAACGAATCTGGAAGAGCTGGCAATTGGATTTCTTTATAATGAGGGTTTGATCAATTCATTCCAAGAAATCAAAATGGTTGAAGTCTGCCATAACGGAAATAATATTGATATCTGGTTAAATCATGCAATCAATTTGCCGAAAAAATGGCAACGCACATCTGGTTGCACCGGAGGATCTACTTCAGTGATTCTTAGCAAATCCTTGAAAACAAGTCTGTTGCCAACAAGCATTTCCCCACAAAAAATATCACTTCTTCTTGACCTCCTTCTTAAAAACCAGAATTTATACTCCATATCTGGTGGGGTTCATTCTTCTGCATTAAGTGATGGTGAAAAAATACTGATAGTTATGGAAGATATAGGCAGGCACAACACACTTGACAAAATTTCTGGTTTTTGTTTGATGAAAAATAGTTTTCCATTGCCGGGAATAATTATCTCCACTGGTCGCATAAGTTCAGAAATGCTTCAAAAATCTGCGCGCATTGGTGCATCCATTATAATTTCACGGACATCACCGAGTTCTTTATCGATAGATTTGGCCTTACAATTGGGTATATGTATTATCGGTTATGCCAGGAAGGATCGATTTAAGATTTTTTCTCACGCTGAATATGTTGAAATATCAAAATGAAATGTTCGAATAAATACCATTTTATTCTTATCCTGAAATTTTTCAATGAGAACTACGAATAATAGATTTTAATGAAGTAATCATTTCGATGAATCTTGGATGATCAATATATATTAATATGGATAAAGGAATTTCAATGTCAGGTCGAATAATTGAATGCATTCCAAATTTTTCTGAAGCTCGTAGATCAGAAGTGATCAAAAATATTTTACACACTATTGAGTCGACTCCAAATGTTAAGATCCTAGATTTTCATTCCGATAGTGATCACAACCGAACAGTTGTAACATTTATTGGGGCTCCCGATTCGGTTGAGGAGGCTGCTTTTCAAGCAATAAAAAAAGCCTCAGAATTGATTAATTTGGATGTCCATAAAGGTGCACATCCCCGTTTGGGGGCAACAGATGTTGTTCCTTTTGTTCCTATTTCAGGGGTATCAATGATGGAATGTATAAAAATAGCGCGTCATCTTGCAGAAAGGGTAGGGAAAGAATTACAAATCCCTGTTTACCTCTATGAAGAAGCAGCTTTAATTCCTGAACGAAAAAAACTTGAAGATATTCGAAGAGGTGAATACGAATTGCTTAAAGAAGAAATTCAAACCAATACCTCTCGAATTCCAGATTTTGGACCCTTAGTTATTAAAACCGCTGGGGCAACTATAATTGGTGCACGAAATCCGTTGATCGCATTCAATGTTTTTCTTGATTCAGACGATCTTCAAAAAGCCAAAACTATTGCACGGATTATCCGGGAATCGTCGGGAGGTTTGGTTTCTGTTAAAGCATTAGGAATGCTGGTGAATGGATTAGCCCAAATCTCGATGAATCTGACAAATTATAGAGTTACTTCAATAATACAGGTGTTTGAGGCAATTCGATTACAAGCTGCAAAATTAAATACCGATATTCATCACAGTGAATTGGTAGGATTGGTTCCTCAAGACGCACTCATGGATACTGTAATAACATATCTTAAACTTGATGGTTTTAAGTTGGATCAGATTTTTGAGCGACATTTGCTCACTTCCAGTTCACAAAATAAAATTATTGATTCGAATTTATTGGATGAATTCGCATCAAGCAAACCTGCACCAGGCGGAGGCTCTGCAGCTGCTTACACAGGCGCAATAGCAGCTGCACTTGTTTCAATGGTAGCTCGCCTAACAATTGGTAAGAAGAAATACTCATCGGTAGAAGCACAAATGGATGAAATCCTCCTCCAGTCCGAAAAAATTCGTTCCCAATTGACCGATTTTGTCCAGCAGGATGCCTTAGCATTTGAGGATGTTATGCTTGCCTTCAAACTTCCACGAGATACACTTGAATTGGATACTTCCAGAATGAATGCGATTGAAAAGGCAACACAAGCAGCTGCAATAATACCCATGCAAGTTGCGCAACTAAGTCTATCAATACTTGCCCTCTCAGAAAGAGTTGTTGTTTTAGGGAATAGAAATGCTATAAGTGATGCAGGATCTGCTGGAGCATTAGCCTTAGCCTCCATAAAAGCTGCAAGTTACAATGTACGAATTAATCTCTCCAATATGACAGATTCAGTTGTACGTGAACGCATGCAAACACAAATTGAACTAATAGCCCAAAGAGCTTCTATTCTTGAGACCCAGTTGTTAAAATCAATCAATCAAATTGGTGGTTTGTAATATTTACTTTCAAAGGTCCAAGAATGCTAACAAATATCTAATTGATAATCTGAGATAAAACTAAACTTTTGGATTTCTTTGTAACATTAATAAATGGTTCCCCAGAGGTAATACTCGGGTTTGAGATTCTACAAAATCAAGCAGGTCAATTAACCTGTAATTCCACACGAACCTGGAGGGTTGCGCTCTATCGATTAGATATAAATTTGAGATCTCAAGAAAGAAGCTAGCAATTAGATTATTGTTTTTCCAAATCAAAATAATAATAAATGGATGCAGTCATTAATTATTGCCTGCATCCATTTATGTTTCACAAGTTAATTTTCTACAGGTTCATTTGCTTTTACATCAGCAATTGCTTTCTTAACATTTACAAATGGCAGCAAGATCAATCCTAACACGAAGAAAAATATTAACGATAAGATCGCAGGGCGTAAACTTCCGAATAATTGGTTTACAACACCAAAAAGCATTGGGCCAATCCAGGATGTACCTCGTTCACTGATTTCGTAAAATGAGAAATATTCAGCTTCTTTTCCATTTGGAACCATTTGTGAAAACAGGCTACGACTAATAGCTTGGCTACCACCCATAACAAGTGCAATGAAGAACCCCAACACCCAGAATTGTAAAACGCGGGTATCCCCTTTTAATCCAAAATAAGCAAATATAGTAACACCGGACCAAATCACCAGGCTGATAATGATGGATTCCTTTGCACCAACCCATTTTGCCAATTTACCCCAGAATAAGGCGCCACCAAAGGCAACAAATTGGATCATCAGAATAACCATCGTTAGAGTACTCTGATCTACTTGTATTCCTCCCCGAATTATTGGCGCAGCGGCAAACGTGGCTGAAACCGCAATAACTGTCTGTATTCCATCATTATATAAGAAATATGCAATTAGATATTTAATTGTCTCCGGGAAATTCTTTAATTCTTTGAGTGTTTTCCTTAATTGCTTAAATCCAGCACTGGTGTAAGTCTCATTTGCGGGTAATGGTCGCGCAGCTTTACGGGCACGCAGATGAGACCAAGTAAGAAATGAGAAACCCAGCCACCATACACCGGCAGAGGCTAAATTTATCCGTATGGCAAGTCCGGTTGGAACACCAAGTTTTTCATGTGTAAGATAGAATGCCAAATTAAGTAGTAGTAATAGTCCTCCACCTAAGTATCCCATAGCCCATCCGTAAGATGAAACCCGATCACGTTGCCCTTCACTGGCTATATCCGGTAAATAGGAATTATAGAAAACCATCGCTGCTCCAAAAGCGAGGTTGGCAAGCATAAAAAGTAATCCTCCCAACCACCACAAAGGTTCAGTCACAAAAAATAATCCAATTGTAGCTAAAGCGCCAATGGTTGCAAAAAGTTGCATCATTTGTTTTCGCAGATGTGAATAGTCGGCTATTGCACCCAATATTGGCAGAAATATGACCTGCAAAAATACTGATAAAGAAACGCAATAGGGTAAAAATGAATCTGGCGCTATCGGAATTCCAAGAAAACGCGCCATACCATCTGTAGTCCCCCGAGCTGCAGTTGAGGCCAAAGATGCAAGATATGGACCTAGAAATACAGTTCCAACAGTTGTGCTGAAGGCTGAATTTGCCCAATCATACATTGCCCAACCACGTATCTCTTTCTTATCGTTCATCATTTGGTTTTTTACGAAGTCTGTCATTTCTCCTCCAATCTGAATATCAATTAAATATAACCCCTATTGTTTTAGTAGTTCCATGATATATTACATGATATGTCTCTCTTATGCAAACAGTTTCTCACCAAAGTTTGATACAATTATAAAGAAACAAATATACTTAGAAAAAACATAGAAACCCTAAATTCCTTTACTAATATTTCTCATTTTCAATTTCAAAAATTTGATGCATGAACTCGACGTTACTCAAAGTATCTTATCCATCGCCCTGGAAAATGCCCGTAAAGTTGATGCAAAACAAATAACCGGAATAAATCTCCTGATTGGGCAAATGGCCAGTCTTGTGGATGATTCTATCCAGTTTTATTGGGATATTATCAGCGAAGGTACAATTGCACTTGGAGCAAAGTTAAATTTCAAACGCATTCCAACAGAAATGCGTTGCTTTGATTGTGGTATTCTATTTTTCCCCAATTCTGAAACATTCGATTGCCCATCCTGTGGTAGCATTCGGGTTCAAGTGATCCATGGCGATGAGATGCGTGTGGATAGTATAGATGTGGAGTAGATTATGTCAACCCGTATTCAAGTTACCGAAAAAATCCTTTCTGCTAATGATAAACTTGCCGAGATTATTCGCCAGCAATTTGATTCTGCTGGTATCTATGCAATTAATATCATGGCATCTCCTGGAGCAGGAAAAACCACATTCATAATCAAGCTTCTTGAAGCATTACACAACCGTTTACGGATGGGAGTGATTGAAGGTGATTTGGCATCATCCATTGATGCTGATAAAGCAAAAGCTGCTGGTTTACCAGCAGTTCAAATAAATACCGGTGGTGAATGTCACCTGGATGCTGTAATGGTGGCAAGTGCAATGGCATCCCTTCCCCTCGATAATCTTGATCTTGTAATCATCGAAAACGTTGGCAATCTTGTTTGTCCTATTAATTTCAAGATTGGCAGTCATATGAATATGCTGGTCGCTTCCATTCCTGAAGGTGATGATAAACCCTATAAATATCCAGGTGCCTACCGAGGTGTGGATGCTCTCGTTATCAGCAAAATAGATCTATTACCTTATATAACTTTTAATATGGATTACTTCCGGAAAGGCGTTGAAATATTAAACCCCGGCCTTGTAACCTTTCCATTATCAGCAAAAACAGGGGAAGGAATGGAATTTTGTGCTGATTGGCTAGTAAGCAAAGTAATAGAATGGAAGTCTAATTTATTGGATGATCACATATCGCAAAAGAGGTGAATTGTGTGTCTTGGAATTCCCGGAAAAGTTATTGAGCTTTACGAATCAAATGGTATGAAGATGGCTAAAATTGATTTCAGCGGGGTAATAAAAGAGGCTTGTATGGAATACTTACCTGAAATAGAAGTTGGTGATTTTACACTCATTCATGTAGGATTTGGTTTGTCAATAATTGACGAAACGGAAGCACTAGAAACAATGGCTCTGTTTAATCAAATCGCCGAAATGGGTGAGGAAGAAGGATGAAGCAGTGAAATATATTGAAGAATACCGGGATGCTGAACTTACCAGTAAACTGATAAAAGGTTTAGAAAGCGTCCTTACCAGAGATTGGACATTAATGGAAGTCTGTGGCGGTCAGACTCATTCCATAATAAAATCTGGCCTTGATCAATTATTACCCAAGGAAATTAACCTGGTGCACGGACCAGGCTGCCCGGTGTGTGTTACTCCCCTTGAATTAATAGATAAAGCAATTGCATTGGCATCCCGCAAGGATGTTATCTTCACATCCTTCGGAGATATGTTGCGTGTTCCAGGATCTGTCAGTGATCTCTTATCAGTAAAAGCTGCAGGAGGTGATGTCCGCATTCTTTACTCACCTCTTGATACACTCAAAATCGCTCGCGAAAATCCTAAAAAAACCGTTGTTTTTTTTGGAATAGGTTTCGAAACTACAGCTCCTCCAAATGCCATGGCAATTGTCCAAGCTCAAGCACAGGGGTTAAACAACTTTGCAATGCTGGTATCGCATGTCATTGTACCGGCTGCCATAATAGCTCTAATGGAGTCTCCTGATGTTCTGGTTGATGGGTTCCTGGCAGCTGGTCATGTATGTACAGTTATGGGTTACTGGGAATACGAACTCCTAGCACAAAAATATAAAATTCCGATCGTTGTCACTGGATTTGAACCAGTTGACGTTGTCCATGGAATCTTGAAATGTGTAAAACAACTGGAAAATGGTGAAAACAAAGTTGAAAACGCTTATTCCCGTTCGGTTGTCCGGGAAGGTAATCCTTCCGCGCAAGCAATCATTAAAAGGGTATTTGAAATTTGTGACCGGTCCTGGCGGGGATTAGGAGTAATTCCTCAATCCGGATACCGCTTGCGTCCGGAATTTGCCAAATATGATGCCGAACTGCGATTCCCCGAAATCCAATCCATAGAAACAAAAGAGTCCAGCTTATGTATCAGTGGATTGGTTTTGCAAGGCAGAAAAAAACCCAACGAATGTTCTGCTTTCGGAATTAAATGTACACCTCAAACCCCGCTTGGAGCAACAATGGTTTCAACAGAAGGTGCTTGCGCAGCTTATTATCGATATGGACGTTATTTGAAAGAATAAGGTATCAATCGAGTATTCTCTTTTATTGGCTGAGAATTTATAACAGGTTCGCACACATGTGAATCCCATTTTCCCAGAAAATAGAGAAAACACAATTATTCCCTGGAGGCAAATGACTGTTAAAACCAATCTTGCAGGCTGGACATGTCCGAGACCGCTTCAAAATTACCCAACTATTGTGCTTGGTCACGGTTCTGGTGGAAAAATGATGGATGATCTAATAAAACATCTATTTTCACCTGCTTTTGACAATGATCTCCTCGCCCAATTGAATGACTCTACCGCAATTGATCTGGTAGATATACTGCAAAATATTCCCTCAAAACGTCTGGCATTTACGACAGATTCATTTGTCGTAAATCCATTATTTTTTCCAGGTGGGAATATTGGAGACTTGTCCATTTTTGGCACAATCAATGACCTCTCCATGAGTGGTGCAAGACCACTATTTCTATCGGCTGGATTCATTTTGGAAGAAGGTTTACCCATGGAGACACTTGGATTAATCGTGAACTCTATGGCTTCAGCTTGCATGCTTGGAGGCGTAAAAATCGTCGCAGGTGACACGAAAGTAGTCAATCGGGGTCATGGAGATGGTTTGTATATAAATACCACAGGAATCGGCTTAATTCCAGAATGGATTAATATTTCTGCAAAAAATGCTCGTTCAGGCGATGTCATAATTATCAGCGGAACCATTGGTGATCACGGTATGGCTATTATGTCTGTACGCGCAGGCTTGGAATTTGAGACTACCATTAAAAGTGATACAGCACCACTCAACGGTTTGGTCGATGTGATACTTTCTGTTACCAATGAGATTCATTGTCTTAGGGATGCCACTCGGGGTGGATTAGCTGCTGTTCTAAATGAATTAGCAACTGCATCCAATGTTGGGATAGAATTTGAAGAGAAGTCAGTCCCCATCCTACCTGAGGTTGACGCAGCATGTGAAATGCTGGGGCTTGACCCATTTTATATAGCGAATGAAGGTAAAATGGTTATTATCCTTCCAGAAAATGAAGCAGAAAAAGTGTTAATGGCTATGCGCAATCATCCACTTGGGAAGAACTCGGCTCTTATCGGTAAGGTTGTTGACAATCATCCCTGCATGGTTACAGCTCGAACATCAATTGGAGGCATGCGAGTTGTGGATTTACCTGCCGGTGAACTTTTACCCAGGATTTGTTGAATCATAAAACAACTTTTGCCAACGCGGCTAAACCCTCCAGATCGTCAAGATCCAACCATTGAAGCATCAAACGTTGTAGACCTGCATTTTCAAGTTCCATAAGTTGTGTCTTTATTTCTCCACCTACTCCGACAATTATTCCTCTCTTGCGGAGATCTTCTGTTGTGCTATCAGAATTTGCCATCTTGGTTCGCAGTTCCTGCTTTGTGCGACCAAAACGCAATCCTGTCATCATCGATTTTGTTAATGATTCCGGCGCTCGTCCAAAAGTGTGTAGAATTCTATTCATTTCCGCATTTAAATTCCGATATTTTATCGGATCCAGAAACATAGCATTCCATTCCCCAGCATATTTTGCAGCCAAAGGTAAAGTGCGATTTTTACCGATTCCCCCGATCAGTATTGTCGGCCCCCCGTTACGAAGAGGTCTTGGAAGCATGATCGCCTCTTTTGCTTGAAAAAAAGAACCCTCGTAGTTAAAAATTTCATCACTCTCAAATAATGATTTGATCAGTTTAAGACCATCCTCCATGCGATCAAATCGCTCTTCGGGTTCCATCAATTCAAATCCATATATATCATGTTCACGCTTCTGCCAACCAGCACCCAAACCGAGAATTAACCTTCCTCCAGACAAATCGTCGACCGCCGATGCCATGCGTGCTGTGATTACAGGGTGCCTGAATGAAAAGGGAGTCACCAATGGTCCAAATTGGATTCGACGTGAATTGCTTGCCAACCAAGTAAGTGATATCCATAATTCAAGAGAATCCTTATCCGGGGGAGACATATTTGTAAAATGATCAGAACGAAATAGTCCAAAATATCCCAGATCTTCCACCGCGGCAGCAATATTCTTCCAACGTTTCCAATTTAAGCCATTTTGTCCTTCCACCATAATTGCAATTTCCATTTTTACTCCTTATCTTCCATTATTATTGCGCTTTGTTTTCTTATTTTTGGAAATTAATTTTAAGAATTTCACCGTTTCATTTATCCGAGATCTGGCAAAAATTACGGCGAAATCTACCATTTGCTCTGGACATTCATTCGCTTTTCAAAAATTGGCAGAATGTTTTTCCTATATTTAATTATCAAATTTATTCGAATTTCTGATAATTACTCATTTAATTCTTTGTTTAATTAGACTATGTTTAATAGCTTGTTCTAATACGTAATTTCCTCGCTCTAAAAGAGACTCCAACTCCTTTGGAGTAAATTTTGAATCTCTCCCTTCATAATCTTCCAGATATCCAAGTAATGAGCCGCGAATTCCACTTGCCCAGTGTGACCATATTGAATCAGCAGATAAGCGCTCCAACCTATCGATTAGTAAGTTGATTTGTTTTATTTCATAATCACGACACATTTTGAGCTACCTACGAAACACTCAATTCAAGCACAGCATTAATCGAAGCGATCAGATTATGCGAGTAAAGATTGAAGAAAAATATTTATGGAGTAACTTGTTAGCATGGATACCCATAATCTTTTTCCTATTAGTGATTTATATGAGATAAAAGAATGCCAATTGAAAAATTATAACATTGAGGATATGATGTGATCACCACCTTCCAATAGCATTATTTTCCTTATTATTGCAATCTTGTATTGAACAATATCAAAAAGCTCTACCTGCGAAAATAACTTCTTTTCTGGTCAATACTCTGATCCAAACCAAAAGATTTCCATTTGTGTATAATATCCACCAGTGTAGACTATTCGTCAATGAAATACTAAAATAATATATAAGCAGGCTCATCCTGTGTAAAAAAAACAGCCGAATCCAAATTTCGACTGTTTTTTGTCGGGGCGGGCGGATTTGAACCGCCGACCTCACGATCCCGAACCGCGCGCTCTACCGGGCTGAGCCACGCCCCGATGTAATGAAAATTTTATCATATTCTAAGTTGGCTAACAAGATACAACCCTTCTATAGGTTTTTGTGTCTGCAACCAGCCAACGCGAGCTAATTGACTTGAAGTGTTTAATGCTGTAAACTTTTATTAATAATTATCCCTGTGCAAAAGGAAACTATATGAATAATAATCGGAAAACATATCCAGTATTCGTTGTAGTTATATTCTTTTTCTTTATATTCCTTCACCAAACAGATAAATTGCTTATAGGATCGCTACAAATACCTATTAGCAAAACCTTCAATTTGAATGATCTTCAATGGGGGTTGGTTAATTCAGGAGCGTTGATCATCGGAACAATCCTCTTCCCTATATGGGGTTATTTGTATGACCGATATGCACGCGCAAAGCTACTAGCACTTGCCTCCTTAATCTGGGGAGCAACCACCTGGTTGAGTTCGATTGTAAGAACATACCCCCAATTCCTTGGAACTCGCGCATCAACCGGTATTGATGATTCTTCCTATCCCGGGTTGTACAGCCTGGTTGCTGATTATTTTCCCCCGAAAGTACGCGGAAAAGTTTATGGGATCCTTCAGGTACCTCAACCGTTGGGGTATCTGGCAGGTATGATCCTTGCGCTGATGGCTGCTCCAATGCTGGATGGAAAGCTATTTAATCTTGAAGGCTGGCGTTCGATCTTTTTAATCACTGGCTTTTTAGGAATAATCATGGCTATCGTAATATTCTTGTTTGTCAAAGATATGCCTCGAGGACAGGCAGAGCCTGAATTTGAAGGTATGCATGATGTAGGTCAATTCAAGTTTTCAATCAAAGAAGCCAAATTAATTTTTAAAAAGAGAACCATGTGGTTTATCTTCTTACAGGGTTTCGCAGGTGTCTTCCCGTGGAACGTTATCACCTATTTTTTTGTAGGTTATCTCCTGACTGAAAGAGGATATGATAACAATTCAGTTTTATTTGTAATGGGGCCAGTAATTCTAATCCTTTCGTTGGGTTATTTCGTAGGGGGTTCATTGGGTGATTGGTTATTCAAGAAAACCAAAAAAGGTCGCATTCTTATTTCATCCATCGGGGTAATTTTAGGCGCACTTTTCTTACTGCTTGCTTTGCTAACACCAGTAGATCAGAAAACCACTTTCTTCATCTGGATGTCACTTACAGCGCTCTTTATGCCTTTCTCCTCCCCAAACGTCCTTTCAACCATTTTTGACATTACTCCGCCAGAAGTTCGTTCTACTGCTCAAGCTGTGGAATATTTTATTGAGAATAGTGGCGCTGCATTAGCTCCGATTATTGCCGGCTCTATTGCCTTGGCCACAACCAAACAAACAGCAATCCTTACAATTTGTGTTTCTACTTGGGTATTATGTTTCTTCCTCTATTTGGGAGCTCTATTCTTTATTGATGGAGACATAAAGACGTTGCGAAATCAAATGGCGGAAAGAGCAAGTCTCCAGAAGAATAACCCTGAAGTTGGTAACGTTTAAATTCGCTAGCACTCATCAACAATCAATTTTGTTATGGAAATTGTTCAAGTTAGCCTGTCTAATAAGAAACTGGTGCGTCAATTCTTGAGATTTCCATACACTATTTACAAGAATACCCCAGAATGGGTTCCTCCACTTTTGATGGATGAACTTGCAAGATTTAACCTTCGTAAATATCCTTTTTACGCACATTCACAGGCAGCATTTATTCTTGCGATGAAGGATAATCGACCTTCAGGCCGAATTGCAGTTATTAATAATCGACTTTTTAATGATTTTAACAAAGAAACAACTGCCTTTTTCTATTTATTCGAGTGTGAAAACAATCTTGAAACAGCTTCCTTGCTCTTTAAAGCTGCAATTGATTGGGCAAAAGAACAAGGATTGAATAAGCTCATTGGTCCCAAAGGATTTACACCTTTGGACGGATTTGGATTGTTAGTAAAAGGTTTTCAACACCGCCCTGCACTTGGAATTCCTTACAATCCGTCCTATTATGTTGACCTAATAGAAGGCTTGGGGTTTGAGGGTGCGGGAGATTCTGTTTCTGGTTATTTGGATGCCGCTATGGACTTTCCAAATCGTATCCACGAATTATCAGAACGCATTCAACAGAGACGGGGTTTGTCGGTTTCTCGATTCAATAAACGAAGTGACTTAAAAGTATTGATACCGGAACTTAAAGACCTATACAATAATGCCCTGCAAGGTACTTCCGGAGGTACTCCCCTTACAGATTCCGAAGCATCATCCCTTGCTTCACAAATTATGTGGTTTGCAGATCCAGCGTTGATCAAAATCGTTATCCATACTAACTCCCAAAACAAGGATATTAATAAAATGGTTGGATTCCTCCTGGCGTATCCTGATATATCAGGGGCACTTCAAAGAACAGGAGGCCGGCTTTTTCCATTCGGATGGGTAACTATCCTGCGAGATTTGAAGAAAACGGAGTGGATCAACATCAATGGAGCAGGGTTAATAGAAGAATACCGAGGTCTGGGAGGTACAGCTTTACTTTTTAGCGAAATGCAAAAATCCATCGTTGAAAGTGGTCAATTTCGTCATGCAGAAATCGTTCAAATTGGATCAGACAACTACAAGATGCAACGTGAAATGGAGAATTTTGGAATCAATTTCAATAAAATACACCGTGTTTACCAGCTCCACCTGGATTAATTTAATAGTTAATCACATAATAATGAGGCACTATGAAAATATTGTGACAGAAACTACTACTGGTCTATCGTGAGAGCTGACAAACAAATTCGGTATTGTTATAATGCCTCTAATTTCTATTTTGGGAGATAAGGCAATTCGTAATGACATTGAGTTGGATACTGGGACTTTTCTTGAATTATTTATGAAATTCCACCAGCGATAATCGTTCATGCTGGACCCAAAGTTTTAGGAGTTGGCTTTTTTGTTACTACCTGAAGTCTATTACAACAAGTTAAGATATAATTGTACAAGGTCCTGCTTGCTAATAAAGAAAGCGTTGTAATTAAATAGTGCTTCTTATACCACAACCCCTTTAAAGCTCATTGCCAAGCAGGTATTTCACATTGCATCATGATTTTTCATGGTGTATTCCTCTAATCGGAAAGGTTAGCGCATGGGCTCTGGTATTTTTTACCATAGTTGACGAGGATGAGGGTTCCCTGCCACGCAGCAGGGCTAATTCTGACTAATACTCAGGAGAAAATCGAAAGATCAGCGGAAGCCCTCTGGGATTGCCAAATCCAACACCTTTCCCTCCAATTTAATAAACTGCGGATAATCCTATCAGGAAACTATTAGGCAAAAAAGCAGTATTGACTAGAACACAGGAGGGCTTCTTATGTGTGGTATTGTTGGTTATATTGGACCTCGTGATGCGACACCCATAATACTAAATGGTTTAAAGAGGCTAGAGTATCGCGGGTATGATTCTGCTGGTATTGCGATCATCCAAGATGGAAAGATCATTATCCGCCGCGACTCAGGAAAACTAGAACGCCTGGAAAAATTAGTCCTCGCTTCTCCAATAAACGGAACACCAGGAATTGGACATACACGCTGGGCAACACATGGTGCACCAAGTGCCCGCAACGCCCATCCTCATTTAGGGAATTCGGGGAAAGTCGTTGTTGTTCACAATGGGATCGTTGAAAATTTCCTCGAATTACGTGATGAACTGGCAAGTGAAGGTACGGAATTTAATTCTGATACAGATACCGAGACAATCGTTCAACTCGTAGAACATCACCAGGCTTCTGGACTTCTATTAGAGGATGCTGCCAGAAAAACCTTTAACCAGATCCAGGGGGCACATGGAATTGTTTTACTTTCATCAGATGAACCTGATCGTATTGTCTGTGCCCGTATTGGAAATGCCGGTGGCGTTGTGATTGGTTTGGGTGAAGGAGAAAATTTCATCGCATCAGACATACCTGCAATCTTGGATCATACTCGAAAAGTGATTTTTCTCGAATCGCGCCAAATGGCCATTGTAACTCGCGAATCGGTTCGCGTAGAAACGTTGGAAGGAATAACGGTTGAACCACAAATTCACTCTATTGCGTGGGATTCGGTCTCTGCAGAAAAAGGAGAATTCCGACATTTCATGCAAAAGGAAATCCATGAACAAGTACGCTCTTTAACCGATACACTTGCTGGAAGGGTCGATCTAAAATCTGGAAAAATCAGGTTACCAGAATTAAACCTAACACCAGACCTTGCCAAACAAATCAATAAGATATATATCGTTGCGTGTGGAACTGCAGCTTATGCAGGGATGGTGGGAAAATATCTGATCGAGAAAATTGCACGGATTCCATGTGAATTGGAGATTGGATCAGAATTTCGCTATCGTGACCCCATCATAGACTCACATACTGTCGTCCTTGCCATCAGCCAATCAGGAGAAACAGCGGATACCTTGGCAGCCATGGAAGAAGGAAGACGAAAAGGAGCCACTTTATGGGCTATCGTAAACGCAATTGGCTCTCAAGCCATGCGAATTTCCGACGGTTTTATCGCCATGCAATCAGGTCCGGAGATAGGGGTCGCATCTACCAAAGCCTTCACAGCTCCACTAATCGATCAGTACATGCTCGCCATATTATTGGCAGATCTGCGAGATACAATTGATACAAAAACCCGATTCCAGCTTGTTTCAGACCTGCGACTGGTACCAGACCTTGTCAGTCGGGTTTTAAACAAGGAACCTGAGATCGAAAAGATTTCCTTTGTACTCAAAGATATCCGTGATTGCCTATATCTGGGACGGGGTATAAACATGCCAATTGCTTACGAAGGTGCATTAAAACTTAAAGAAATTTCCTACATTCATGCTGAAGGATACCCTGCCGGCGAGATGAAACATGGCCCCATTGCTTTAATAGATGAGAATATGCCAGTTGTATGCCTGGCTCCCAAAGATCCATGGCATGAGAAAATGATCAGCCAGATCCAACAAGCCAAAGCTCGAGGTGGAATTGTAATCGCAGTTGCCACTGAAGGAGATGAACTTATTAAACCCTTAGCGGATCATGTACTTTGGGTTCCTGAAACTCCCTGGATGTTATCGCCTGCTATCATTGTAATCCCCCTCCAAATGCTTGCTTATCATATTGCAGCTTTACGCGGTCTGGATGTTGATCAACCACGAAACCTTGCAAAGAGCGTTACCGTAGAATAGATTTTCTGTAAATACTAATGTTCCTTCCAACAACTCATCAAGAAATGAAAAAATTGGGTTGGGATTCACTTGATGTGATCCTGATAACCGGGGACAGCTATATCGACAGTCCATATATCGGTATAGCTGTGATAGGCAAGCTACTTGTTAGACATGGCTATCGTGTTGGCATTATCGCCCAGCCTGATAATAATAACACCGAAGATATTGGGCGGCTTGGGGAGCCAAATTTATTTTGGGGTGTATCTGCTGGTTGTGTTGACTCCATGGTTGCAAACTATACTGCTTTGAAGAAAAAACGCCGATCGGACGACTACACTCCAGGTGGTATCAATAATCGTCGACCAGATAGAGCAAGTATCGTTTATTCCAACCTTATTCGCAGGTTATCTAATCAGAATCACCCACAAACTCATGCCAAACCAATTGTTCTAGGCGGTATCGAAGCCAGTCTGCGTCGTATAGCACATTATGATTTCTGGGATGATAGAATAAGGCGATCGCTTTTACTCGATGCAAAAGCAGATTTCCTTCTTTATGGTATGGCAGAATTATCCATCCTAGAGTTTTCTGAATGCATCAAGAATGGGAGCGATCCAAATCCGGTTAATGGATTATGCTACATATCAAACAAAAAGCCTGGAAAATATCTGGAATTACCTTCATTTGAAGAAGTAATAGAAGATAATAATTCTTTTATCCAAATGTTCCACACCTTTTATCGAAATAATGACCCACTAAGTGCGAAAGGGCTTGTACAAAAACACGCAGACCGATATCTTGTTCAAAATCCACCTTCCAAGTACCAAACCCAAGATGAACTTGATGAAGTTTATGCCCTAAATTATGAATATGGTCAACACCCGTATTACGAACAGATTGGAACAGTTAAAGCTTTAGAAACTATCCGATTTTCCATATCCACCCACCGAGGTTGCTATGGGGAATGCAATTTTTGTGCAATTGCTGTTCATGAAGGGCGCACAGTCCGTTGGCGAAGTCAGGAATCGATTTTAGCTGAAGCCGAATTATTAACCCGAACTGAGGGGTTTAAGGGGTATATCCAGGATATTGGTGGTCCGACTGCTAATATGTATGGCTATGAGTGCAGTAAAAAACTCAAATCTGGAGCATGTCAGGATCAACGTTGCCTCTCCCCGGATGTTTGTCCAGCTCTAAAAGTGACCCATTTACCAAATATAAAATTATTAAAACAGATCCGGAAGATCAAGGGGATAAAGAAAGTTTTTGTATCTTCAGGAATTCGTTATGATTTACTTTTTTCTGATGGAAATTATAGCAAGGATTATTTTCACGAATTAACAAATCATCATGTTTCAGGTCAACTAAAAATTGCCCCCGAGCATTCAGAAAAAAACGTTTTAGAGAAAATGGGAAAACCTGATAATAATAATTTGCTTCGGTTCAAAGATAAATTTGATGACTTTTCCAGAACAGCCGGGAAAAAACAATTTCTTACATACTATCTTATTGCGGCACATCCTGGTTGTGATGAATCCGATATGCAGAAATTAAAAACATTTACCAGTAAGAAATTGAATATTAATCCTGAGCAAGTGCAAATATTCACACCGACCCCATCCACATATTCTACCTTGATGTATTATACAGAGCAGGATCCTTTCACAGGCGAATCTGTTTTCGTAGAAAAAGACCCTGAGCGCAAACAAAAACAAAAAGAAATAATCATACAGAATAATGGATAATTTATTTGCAGTAGTTACTCCTGGGCTCGAACATATCGCATTGAATGAAATGCATGGATTAGGTTTAAACACTGGAACAAAAGAAAATGGCGGTATTTCATTCACGGGGGATATAAAAGCAATTTATCAATCCAACCTAAATTTAAGAACTGTTAGTCGAATTCTGGTCCGTCTTGGGAATTTCCATGCTTCTGCATTTTCTGAATTACGCAAAAAAGCAAGCAGATTACCGTGGGAGAAATTCATTTTTCCTGGGCAACCTGTATCAATTCGAGCATCTTGTCATAAATCGCGTCTATATCATTCCGATGGCGTTATTGAACGGGTTTTAGGAGCTCTGAGCGATAGGCTTGGATCAACTTCCATTAACCAAAAACCAATTGATATGGAAGACAAATACCTGTATCAATTAATTGTTGTCAGGTTATTAAATGATGAATGCACAATCAGTATTGATTCTTCAGGAGAATTGTTACACCGTAGAGGCTATCGATTTGCATCAGCCAAAGCACCAATTAGGGAAACCCTGGCAGCAGCAACAGTATTGGCATCGGATTGGAATAAAATTGATCCCCTTCTTGATCCATTTTGTGGATCTGGGACCATTCCAATTGAGGCAGCATTATTGGCGAAGGGTACTCCACCAGGTCTACATCGGCAATTTGCTTTTATGCTATGGCCGAATTACAATAATTTGATTTGGGAGAATATGCTGGCTACTTTTCACTCTAAAATAAAAAGCAAATTGCCTATAATCCAGGCTTCTGACAGGGATGCTGGGGCTATTGAAATGTCAATTGCCAATGCCATGCGAGCAGGGGTGGAAGACATGATTGAATTTAATTGTAAGGCAATATCTTCTATTTTGCCTCCTCCTCCGCCAGGTTTTCTGGTAACAAACCCACCATATGGATTTCGAGTAACCTCAAATAAAGATCTTCGTAATCTTTATGCCCAATTTGGTAATGTTGCCCGTGATCATTGCAGGAATTGGAATATTTCCATCTTATGCTCTGATTTGAATTTACTGGCTCAAACAAGGATCAATTTGGATACATCCATCCGATTTAATAATGGAGGTATTGGTGTCTTTCTGGGAAAAGGTATTGTCCTTTAATGCCCGATAAAACTACAATATAATATGCCCCTTTCATCCCGTTCAAGTTTTGATACTTGAGATATCTTAATTCCCACCAATTCTTCTAATAAGTATTTATCCATCAAGCAAAGTTCAGGATGCAGGTTGATAATCGTTCTGTATGGACAATTTCCAAATTTAATACGGGGACCTGAATGGCTGGCTTCCCATTGAGCTTTATAATGGAGTTCATTCAGGTGCGTGACACCCATTGTCAATTTCTTGTTTATGGGGATTTTCGTCGTATTTACTCCTTCCCCCACCAGATACTTCGCTATCGCCTGTATTTTTATGCCTAACTCTTCTTTCGATAAGTTGGAAAACCAAACCCAAAATATTCCTTCAATAAGAGTTTCAAGACCATCTTCCATAAAAACGCTACTAACTGCAAAAACTGTTTCTGGTCTCCCCCTTCCAATTTTTTTGAGGGAGTCAATTTTTTCAACCAATCCATCCGCTTTAAGAACTGCAATATGATGCCTGATACTCGCTGGTGTCATGCCCAGGAAATGATTGATCTCTGAAACAGTAACTAATTGGTGTTTTCGGATTACATCGAAAACTTTTTGTCGGGAAGTTATTTCCATAGTGTCATCTGTCATATTATAGTCATTTTCTTGATTTATGCAAATATATTTTTGCATAAATCAATTGACACGTCTTATCCGATAAACTATAATCTTGCGAGTATGGTTTCCTTTAGGATATTTTAGGAGAATGCAGGATGAATGTAAAAGATATCAACACACCCGGCTACGAAATCCCTGAAGAGATTGAAGGGCAAGTAGCAATTACTACTCTCGACAAAATTTACAACTGGGGACGCAGCGCCTCAGTCTGGCCATTAATGTTCGCACTCGCTTGTTGTGGAATCGAGTACATATGCGCTCAAGCCAGTAGATTTGACCTTTCCCGATTTGGAATGGAAGTTACACGGCCCAGTCCACGTCAAAGTGATCTGATGCTCGTTTCTGGGACGGTAACAAAGAAAATGATGCCGACCATTGTGCGATTATATAATCAGATGCCTGAGCCGAAGTACGTAATTGCGATGGGGGCATGTGCCTCTGGAGGTGGACCTTTCAAGGAGGGTTACAATGTTGTTTCTGGTATTGATCGCTATATTCCCGTTGATGTTTACATCCCAGGATGCCCCCCAACTCCACAGGCTTTGATAAATGGATTGATAAAACTACAAGAAAAAATAAGCAGCCAATCCCTAAAATCAGTCAGATGGTACAAAAAAGGTGAGGATCAAGTATCCATACCTGTTCCCATTCTTGGCCCAGATCTTATCGATCCGCGCAAAATCCCTCTTTTCAAGAATCACGAGGCTCAGGAGAAATTAACATGACTACACCTGCACCTGTCGAAATACTTGATTTCTCCACAATTTTTCCTGAATTCGTTAATGCAGATAACCGTCCAGGTTATTCTGGTTGGGTTATCAATAAAGATCATTTAATCGAATTTGCTACAAAACTTCGGGATGTTTATGGATATGATCTTCTAACCTCTGTAACAGGTGTTGATTATCTTCCAGATGAAAAGATGGAAGTTGTTTATCATGCATTCAGAACAACCGGTGGTTCAGTTTTGAATTATAAGGTTCAGGTTCCACGTTTGGATCCTATCGAAATTCCTTCCCTCGTTCCTGTTTATCCAGGCGTAGAATTACAAGAGCGCGAAATATGGGATCTCTACGGTATTGTATTCACTGGACATCCAGACCTGCGTCGAATTCTTATGTGGGAAGGTTTTGCCGGACACCCCTTGCGAAAAGACTGGAAAGAAGCGTATTTCGAAGAAGAATACAAACCTTTCAAGTCAAGATGGCCTGATGGAAAAATTGTCCAAGCTGAAAATAATAATTTATTTAGCGATAATATTGTTTACCCAACTGATTTCGATCCCGAAAAATGGATCCCAGAAGGGGAGGAAGCTCTCTATGGTGCTTTAGCTAAGTACGAATACACAAACAAGGATGGGATAAAAAGCGATAATATCGTTGTCAACCTGGGTCCTCAACATCCATCCACCCATGGTGTATTTAGAGTTTCCGCTGTTCTTGATGGTGAGATCATCGCCAATCTCAAACCAGTGATGGGTTATTTGCATCGGAATCACGAAAAAATAGGTGAACGAAATACATACTTACAAAACATGCCTTACACTGATCGTCTGGACTACTTATCATCTTTAAGCAACAACTTTGGATATGCATTAGCTGTAGAAAAATTAATGAATATTGAAGTTCCTGAAAGAGCCGAGTATATCCGGGTGATCATGGCTGAACTCAATCGGATCACAAACCACTGTATGGCACTAGGTGCACTGTTTAATGACCTGGGAACCTTTTTCACACCATTGATATATTTACTTGAAGAACGAGAGCTGATCCTGGATATCTTTGAAGCTGTTACTGGATCCCGGATGATGTGCAACTATTTCCGATTTGGTGGTGTTGCTCGCGATTTACCCGAGGGTACGCTTGAAATGATCAAGGGTCTTGCTTTTGAGAGATTACCCAAGAAAGTCGATGAGATCGATAGATTCATGAGCGAAAACGAGATTATCCGTTCTCGTGGAATTGGCCAGGGAGTTTTATCAGCTGAAGATGCAATTAAATATTCGGCAACCGGACCATTATTACGTGCCTCGGGTATCCCTTATGATATTCGTAGAGCTGATCCGTATAGTATCTATCCTCGCTTCGATTTTGACATTGCTGTCCGTCAAAATGGCGACATTTTCGACCGCTATATGGTCCGTCTTGATGAAATGCGTCAGAGTATTCGCATCATTCAACAAGCTATAAAGGGTTTACCGGGAGGTGAAATTCAAACCGGAAAACCGCAATACCAAGTTAGAGTTCCAGCTGGAGAATCCTACGGAAGAGTTGAAAGCCCTAAAGGTGAACTTGGTTTTTACATCATTTCAACCGGAAAGCCGAATCCTTGGCGCTACCATGTTCGGGCACCATCATTTATTAATCTAACCCCATATGGCCATATGTGTGTTGGACAGAAGATTGCGGATATCGTGGCTATTCTTGGTTCTATTGATATTGTTCTTGGTGAAGTTGATCGGTAGGAGAAGATTATGTACGGTAAAGGAATACTCAAAGGTTTAGGTGTTACATTAAAACGTTATATAGAAACATACGTTGATGATATCCGCTGGATAGGCAAACGTTATTATAAAGCTGAAGGTATTGCACATCGTTCAAGCAAAGACGCAAAAGGAATATTCACAATTCAATATCCAGAGGAAATATTACCCTCTCCAGAAGAATTTCGGTTTTTACCTTTCCTTGTTTATGATGAAGGTGATAATGGAGAACATACCATCCGTTGCACAAGCTGTGGAATATGTGCTAAAGTTTGCCCACCACAGTGCATTTGGATCGTTCGCACAACAAACCCAGCAACAGGTCGTCCCATCCCCGATCCTTCAGAATTTTATATTGATGCAGATATTTGCATGAATTGTGGATTATGTGCAGAATACTGTCCATTTGACGCCATCAAGATGGATCATGCTTATGAATTGGCTTCTTATTCGAGAAATATTATGAACCTGCAAACTCTTTCAAAATCTGCAACATATTATGAAAAAATCCGACCGATCAATGCTACAAAAGAAAATCAAGCGCGTTCGGCCAAACTTGCAGCTCGAACCGCAGCAACTATAAAAACCGAATAAATCAGAAACCAATCAGTATCTGAATAATTGTTGTAAGTAAATAAACAATAACCTGTCACTTGCCAAAATGAATAAGCGCGGAACCGAATTGCTCTTCCCGGCTGACATTATCCCTTCATTAAAAAATATTCGCGGAGAGCGATGGAAATTGTTGATAAGAGAAATAGAGTCACTGTCGCCTGACACTCTAGAAATACTAGCTTTCACATTGACCATGGTGCGAATCGGGAACTGCCTTTACTGCAATTCCAGTTCTTACAGGGCATTGCATGGTTGTCAACAATGTGCCAGACATGCCCTGAATCGTTTTCGGGGATCAGATGATGATCTTGAAAATTTATATAAAATGGCGAAAATTGAAGTAGAAGATTACCTGAAAAAAAAGGAAAACTATGACGAATTTAATCAGCAAGGATAGCGTATTAGCCGCTTTATCAAAAGTTCAGGAACCTGAACTACATAAAGATCTAGTTACATTAAATATGATCCAGAATTTAGAGATCGAGGATAATACTGTATCTTTCTCGATAATTCTGACAACTCCAGCCTGCCCATTGAAAAGTTTAATCGAAAAACAAGCACGCACAGCTGTTCAGGCAATTCCAAATGTGAAAATTATTAACATTAAAATGGATTCCAATGTACCCAGTGATGGTCGGGATAGAGGTCTCTTAAAAACCCCGATACGCAATGTAATTGCTGTTGCATCAGGAAAAGGTGGAGTTGGAAAAAGCACAGTATCAGCCAACCTTGCTATAGCATTAGCAAAAAGTGGAGCGCGTGTTGGATTAATGGATGCTGATATATATGGCCCCAATATTCCAACTATGATGGGTATAAATCACATGCCTGCTCCACAAGAGAGCAAGCTTATTCCAGCAGAATCATTTGGAGTAAAAATAATGTCAATGGGTTTCCTTGTAAAACCCGGACAACCACTGATTTGGCGTGGCCCCATGCTTGTTTCTGCTCTTAAACAATTCATTACTGATGTCGAATGGGGTGAGCTGGATTACCTGATCGTAGATCTACCCCCGGGAACCGGAGATGTACCACTTAGCCTTGCACAGGCTTTACCTCTCAGTGGAGTGGTTATCGTTACAATACCACAAAGTGTATCCTTGGAAGATGCCAGTCGCGGTCTTGAAATGTTTAGAACACTTGAAGTTCCAATATTAGGAGTCGTTGAGAACATGCGCGGGGATATGTTTGGTGCAGGAGGCGGGGAAGATATGGCAAATATTGCCAAAGTCCCATTCCTGGGTGCCGTACCCATGGAATCAGGTGTACGAATCGGAGGCGATACCGGAGAGCCGATTGTGGTAACCAATCCTGATTCAGAAGCTGGAAAAGCGCTTCAAGCTATTGCTGAACAGGTGGCTGCAAAAATCAGCATAGCTGCTCATAATAAGTCTATACCTGAAATCAATATTATTTAATATCTTCTACAAGGGTATAATTCTTTTTATGGAACCTATAATTGTTGGAGTTCGATTCCAAGAAATTGGCAAAGTGTATCATTTTGATGCGTCCCAAGTTGAAGGTATTCAAGTTGGAGATCGGGTGATAGTAGATACAACTCGTGGGCATCAACTCGGTGAAGTTACACTTTTGGTGGAAAATTCAGTTCATCCGAATGATAATAATTTGAAGCAAGTAGAGA
The DNA here is from genome assembly GCA_043826315.1 of Chloroflexota bacterium. Taxonomy (GTDB): domain Bacteria; phylum Chloroflexota; class Anaerolineae; order Anaerolineales; family Villigracilaceae; genus UBA12087. Next base: position 43,458 of record JBDRQK010000014.1, on the reverse strand, counting down.
GGCGTGCGACTACCCGTGATCTGGTTTTGCGAAAATCCTGGCAAAATAAGGAGGTTGAAGCTTTAATTAATTGCCGTGAAAGATCTGCACAATTACGCTTACGTGGTGTAAAAATAATTGCTGCTGAATTTAATTATGACGGTTCAAGACTTACCTTTATGTATAATTGTGAAACTGAGGAAAAGGTTGAATTAAAATCTCTGCGCCAGGATATGGGAAAACAGTATCCGGGTTCTCAAGTTGAAATGCGTCAAATAGGCCCGAGAGATGTTGCCAAGATCCTTGGTGGAATGGGGGCTTGTGGACTTGAGAAACGTTGTTGCTCCAAATTTCTAACTGATTTCAGCCCAATTTCAATAAAGATGGCTAAAGAACAAGGAATCTCTCTAACACCTGCAGAGATCACGGGAATGTGTGGACGATTACGTTGTTGCCTTTATTATGAATATGAAAATTACCTGGCAGCACGAAAAGAATTACCCAAGCGTGGCAAACGAGTAATAACTCCAAAAGGCGAAGGCAAGGTTTCTTATATAAATCTGATTACAAAATTTGTCGTTGTTGATTTACCGGAAATTGGTAAAACAGAATTTCCAAGCGATGAATTAGAACCATGGGATGAATTAGAAGCCCTTCGACGAAAATCTCAGGAATCCTGTCAAAACGGAGATGGTGAGTGCGATTGTGGGAAAACGACAAACACTGATGGTAAATAAGACTCAGAATCCTCAAGTATGGGGGAATTGGATTGATCATAAGAAAATCCTTGTCATTCTTGCGCATCCTGATGATCCTGAGTTTTTCTGTGGTGCTTCATTAGCAAGATGGGTAAAACAGGGGCATGAAGTTCATTATTGTTTGCTAACCTGCGGAGACAAGGGATCGAATGATCTGGATAAATCCTCAGATCAGATATGTAAGATCAGACATGATGAACAACTTGCAGCAGCTTCAGTTATAGGTGCAACCTCAGTCCAATTTCTCGATTTACCAGATGGATACATCCTTCCGAGTATAGAATTGCGACGTAGTATCGTTCGGGTAATTCGGCAGGAAAAACCAGATATTCTAGTCACTTGCGATCCAACAAATTTATTCCCAAGCGGTTCCTATAGGTTAAATCATGCAGACCATCGCTATGCCGGTCAGGTTGTTTTGGATGCAGTATTTCCCGCCGCTGGAAATATCCATTTTTTCCCCGAACTTTTCAAGGAGGAAGGATTAGAACCTCATTCTCCGAAAGAAGTATGGATATCACTAACCAGTAATCCTGATGTTACCATTGATGTAACAGATACTTGGGACATTAAATTGAACGCATTATTAGAACACAAAAGTCAAATTGGGGATCCTGTTAAATTCATTGAGAGAATTCGAAACTGGAGAACTAGCGGAAGCACTGAAACTAATCCTCGTTATGAGGAAAATTTCCGATTGATCAAATGGGATTAGTGCATTTTTCAGGAGATGAAAATGATCGATTACATTAAAGAAGCTCAAGAGCTATTTCCATATACACAATCGATGCGAAGAGATTTCCATCAGCACCCGGAATTAGGATTTTGTGAAAAACGTACATCAGAAATAATCGCTCGTGAATTAACTAATCTCGGTCTGAAAGTATTTACAGGAGTTGCAGAAACGGGAGTTGTTGCTCTTTTAGAAGGTGAAAAACCTGGACCGGTCGTACTTATTCGAGCAGATATGGATGCTTTGCCCATACAAGAAGAGACCAACGCAGAATATGCATCCATCGTCCCTGGAGTTATGCATGCTTGTGGTCACGATGGGCATTCAGCAATTTTACTTTCAGTAGCAAAAATTTTACACGCCAATAGAGGTGAAATACCTGGTACAGTAAAATTCGTTTTTCAACCTGCTGAAGAAGGTCTAGGTGGAGCAGAGCGTATGCTCATCGATGGTGTTCTGAAAAATCCTATTCCAGATGTGACCCTTGCATTACATCTTTGGAACGAAAAACCTGTTGGTTGGATTGGAGTCTCCCAGGGTTCTTCCATGGCAGGAGCAGAAATATTTAAAATTAAAATCCGAGGTAAAGGTGGCCATGGAGCCGCGCCACATCTGGCTATTGATCCTATTCTGGCTTCTGCACAAATTATTACCGCTCTGCAAAGCATTACTTCTCGTAATATTCCACCTTTAAAATCTGCAGTTGTGAGTGTTTGTACAATAAATGGTGGTGAAGCTTTTAATGTAATTCCACAAGAAGTGCTACTAGCTGGCACTATCCGAACTTTTGACCTGGATATCCGCGAAAAGGTACTTGAACGTTTTGAGGTGATTGTGTATGGATTGGCAGAAACCATGGGATGCCAGGCAGAAATAGAATTGAATCGACTCACTCCAGCAGTAATCAATAATTCTGGAATTTCGGATCGAATCAGAAAGATCGCGCAAACCTTATACCCAACATCCGAAGTGGATAATAAGAATTACATTACAATGGGATCAGAAGACATGGCATTCCTAATGGAATTAGTACCAGGCTGTTTCTTCTTTATCGGATCTGCAAATAGCGATAAAAACCTCGACGCAAGCCACCACCACCCCCTCTTTGATTTTGATGAGCAGGCTTTACCTCAAGCTGTCGCAATAATGACTGCTACTGCCATGGATGTTCTCAATAACCCATTAAAGTAGCTATTTTCTGTTGATAATTACAAGAATCTTAGTCAGACCAAATAATAGCTTAGAACTATTGAAAGCTTGAAGAAATCCTCTATTTAGTTAATGTGAAAATTTTTTATTGATTTCTTATTGATTATCCTTGACTGATATATTATAAATGGTAAAATAGATTAATCAGATTAATTTAGATTTCTATGACACAAGATATTAAACCATTTGACCCATTATCCAAATTTGCCAAATTCCTGGCAAATCATGACCGAGAAGGTTCTCTGAGTTTGCCACCTCTCTCCCAGCTTAGCGAAACACTTAACCTTAGTGTCGCCAGCCTTCGAGAGCAGTTGGAAGTTGCCAGAGCTCTCGGCTTGGTTGATGTCCGTCCAAGAAAAGGGATTCAGAAATTACCGTATAGATTTTCACCTGCCGTTCGCCTAAGTTTAGCCTATGCCCTGGAGAACGATATCTCCCACTTCGAAGAATTCGCCGATCTCCGCAAGCATATCGAAGAAGCCTACTGGTACGAAGCAGTTGCCAAACTTACTGATGATGACCTTGCCTATCTGACCTCTTTGATCGATCGCGCTACTAATAAACTCAACGGCGACCCCATTCAAATTCCTCATGCTGAACATCGTGATTTACATTTAACTATTTATAAAAGGCTAAATAACGAATTTGTATATGGATTATTGGATGTTTATTGGGATGCATATGAATCCATTGGATTAAATGTATATACAGGTTTAACCTATCTTCAAGAAGTCTGGCAATTCCATCGTCTAATAGTAGGAGCGATTTGCACCAAAGATTTTGACTTGGGGTATCGTTTGCTTCTGGATCACACGGATCTGCTTTACCACCGACCAAAAGATCTTGTTAATACTTAATTAAGTATCTTCCTTTCAAAAGGAAGAAGGAGTTTTTTATGCCAGAACAAAGAAAGATTATCAATGATTTTTCAATCACCATCGCCACCGTTAATGGGTCGGGTAGTCAAACAGCTAATACAACTTTATTGCGCGCCTTATTTAAAATGGGAATACCAGTTTCTGGAAAAAATTTATTTCCTTCAAATATCCAAGGCTTGCCAACGTGGTATACCATCCGGGTAAGTAAAGAAGGTTATACAGCACGCCGTGATGAGCACGAAATTGTTATCTGCATGAATCAAGCTTCTTTTATTAAGGACCTTGCCGGTGTTCTACCGGGTGGTGCCTTTTTTTATGCCGACAACATAAGTTACCCAGTAAATCGCACAGATATCTCTGTTTACAAAATGCCCATCAAGGAATTGATAAAAACTGCTGATGTATCCCCAGCGTTACGTGATTATATTGCGAACATGATTTATGTTGGGATTTTGGCATATATTCTAGGTATTGAAATTGAAAAAATACAATCAGCACTTGAATTTCATTTTAAAGGCAAACCCAAGCCTATCGAATCAAATATTAAAATGGTAAAAGCTGCTGCTGAATGGGCTGCCACAAACCTTAATAAGTCAGATCCATATTGGGTTGAACCCATGGATAAGACCAAAGGGTTGATCATGGCAGATGGTAATACTGCAGCGGCATTAGGTGCCATTTATGGAGGCATCCAATTTGCAGCCTGGTATCCCATCACCCCTGCTTCAAGTCTGGCAGAATCCCTGAATGAATATCTTCCCAAACTTAGGAAAAACGCTGAGGGTGAACATACTTATGCTGTTGTGCAGGCAGAAGATGAATTATCTGCAATTGGTATGGCAGTAGGCGCAGGTTGGGCAGGTTTGCGTTCTATGACTTCCACATCCGGACCCGGCTTGAGCCTGATGACAGAATATGCCGGATTGGCGTATTTTGCGGAAGTTCCAATTGTTGTTTGGGATGTTCAACGAATTGGACCAAGTACAGGATTGCCAACTCGAACATCACAAGGCGATTTGACCTTTACATATTTTATGGGGCATGGTGATACCCAGCATGTAATTCTATTACCCGGTTCAGTTAATGAATGTTTCGAATTCGGTGGTACAGCATTAGATCTGGCTGAACATCTTCAAACTCCTATATTTGTACTTAGCGATCTTGATCTCGGGATGAATCAATGGATGACAGATGCCTTTAAATATCCTGATAAACCTTTGGATCGCGGAAAGGTTTTATGGGAAGCAGATTTGGAAAACGGTCATAAAGATTGGCAGCGGTATCGTGATGTTGATGGAGATGGAATTCCCTACAGAACTGTGGCTGGGAATCGACACCCCAAGGCTGGTTATTTTTCGCGTGGTACCGGCCACGATGAGAAGGCTGTTTACAGTGAAGATCCAGATGTTTGGGTAACCAATATGGATAGATTGAGGCTTAAATACAAGACAGCCCGCTCAATCGTCCCGAAGCCAATCCTTGATGCATCGGAAAATTCCAACATCGGAATCATTACTTTTGGATCGAATGAACCTGCTGTTTACGAGGCGCGCTCAATTTTAAAACAGGACGGATTATCAAGTGATTATCTTCGAATAAGAGCACTGCCTTTCACTGATGAAGTTGCCGATTTTGTTCATACACATGAAAGAGTTTATATCGTTGAAACAAATCATGATGGCCAAATGAACCAATTAATAACCATTGAAATGCCAGATCAAGCATTAAAATTCCGTTCAATCTGCCTGGATAATGGCTTATCATTATCTGCTCGCTGGGTACATGACAGGATTCAAGGAATGGAGGCTAATTAACATGGTTACAAACATATCAAATACAAACCATATTGGTTTAACTAAAAATGATTACAAAGGTCTCCCATCCAGTTTGTGCCAAGGGTGTGGTCATAACTCAATCTCCAATCAAATCATTTCAGCCTGTTATGAATTAGGGCTCGTACCTGAAGAGATATTAAAATTTAGTGGTATTGGCTGTTCCAGCAAGAGTCCTGCTTATTTTCTGAACCGCTCCTTTGGTTTTAATAGCCTCCATGGACGAATGGCTCCCCTTGTTTCAGGAGCAATTTTTGCTGATACGAGTTTGAAATCTCTAGGAATTTCGGGGGATGGAGATACTGCCTCGATAGGAATGAGTGGATTCAAACACATGATGCGGAGAAATACTCCCATGGTCTATATTGTTGAGAATAATGGTGTTTATGGCTTAACAAAAGGGCAATTTTCTGCAACTGCTGAAGTTGGATTAAACCTTAAGCATCAAGGGACGAATCCATACATGCCAGTAGATGTTTGCATGGAGGCGATCATTTCAAACGCCACATTTGTGGCACGTTCCTTTGCCGGTGATGCCAAACAAGTAAAAGAGCTTATCAAAGCAGCTCTAAATCACAACGGTGTTGCTATTTTAGACATTATCAGCCCTTGTGTTACTTTTAATAACCAGGTAAATGCTTTCCATTCTTATACCTGGGGAAAAGACCATGAAGCACCGCTACACGAAATATCATTTGTTCCAATACTTGACGAAATTATGCTGGAAGACGATTTTTTACCAGGAACTGTAACTGAAGTATGCCTGCATGACGGAAATATGATCGTACTAAAGAAACTTGAAAAAGATTACGATCCGACAGACAGGTGGCAAGCTCTCCACATGCTCGAAGAATCGCAACAGAACAATTGGCTTGTAACAGGGTTAATTTTTATTGAATGCGATAGACCATCATTAACTGAACTGCACAATCTGCCTGCTACTCCATTAAATAGATTAATAGAAAAAGACCTTCGCCCTTCTCCAGAGACGCTTAATCAAATTAATGCAAATATGTTGTAAACTATTTCTATCAGAAACAAAGGCAAGGATTACTCGCCTTTGTTTCTTGAATTGCTTCTTTATTGTTATTTATTATCTATTTTATGCAACAAAATCATATTTGGGGAAACTTTTGAACCTACCGGATATCCAAATATCATTACGACTTGCTGCCCAGGTAAAACCAATCCAGATGCAATTAATTCGATTTCTACACATCTGATCATTCCCTCCACATTTCTAACCAATGGTACTTTTTGTGGAAGGACACCCCACAATAATGAAAGTCGCTGATAAATTTTTTCCTCTGGCGTGAAGGCAACAATTGGCACAAGAGGTCTCATCTTTGCCATAAGATTAGCAGTCTGACCGGAGCGTGTAAAAACGGCAATAGCTGCGACATCTTTTGCAAGAGCCAATTCACGAGCTGCCTCCACAATAGCAATTCCTTCATTAATCTCTGAATTTTGATTTTCCTGTTGATACCCCCATTCCTGATAGGCTTCTTCTGATTGACGAATGATACGATCCATTATGGAGACGGTTTCTACCGGATAATTGCCAATGGCGGTTTCCCCTGATAACATGACCATATCTGATCCATCGAATATTGCATTTGCGACATCCGAGGCTTCAGCTCGAGTCGGGTTTGATTCATTAATCATCGACTCCAGCATCTGGGTTGCGGTAATCACCAATTTGTTCATATTATTGGCAGTTCTGATGATTTTTTTTTGCGCTACCGGTACATCTTCAAGATCCATCTCCACCCCTAAATCCCCCCTAGCCACCATTACCCCATCAGATACATCAATAATTTCTTCCAGATTCGCCAACGCTTCAGGTTTTTCCAATTTGGCGATCAATAATGGATTCTGGTTTTTCGATATTTTTTTAATGATTTGACGGACACGAATAACGTCTTCTGCATTTCTTACAAATGATATTGCTATTGCGTCAACTCCCATTGATAACCCAAAGGCAAGATCAGCCACATCTTTTTTTGTTACAGCAGGAATACCCAGATTAATACCTGGCAAATTGATACCTTGTTGGGAGAATAGGTGTCCTCCATCCTTTACTTTCGTAGTTATTGCTTTGTCTGATGATTTTATAACTTCAAGCTTAATTCTGCCATCATTCATCAATATGTTATCCCCTACATTTACTATTAGATATAACTCTGGAATATCCACTGGGATTTCTTTGCCATTTTCTTCCATAAAATACTTCTGAGGCACCAAAGTCACGTATTGGTTACTTTCAAGAAAAATGGGAGAATTTAAGTTGCCTATGCGCAGTTTCGGTCCTTGTAGATCTTGAAGAATACCTACAGGAGAACCTAATTTTTCGGATATTTTTCTAGTATTAATTATTACAGCCTGGTGTTCTTTTTGTGAACCATGTGAAAAATTCAATCGAACCACATTCATACCCGCAATAATTAATTTCTCAAGTGAAGTGTAATCTTGAGAAGCAGGACCAATTGTGGCAACAATTTTACATTTACGCATTAATACCTTGAAACCCAACATTAAATATAGTTCAGCACTCCAGCTTCCTTTTCAAGATCAGTTCTAAAATCTGGATGAGCGATATTGATGAGAGACAATGCACGTTGTCGAATTGATTTTCCATATAGATCAGCTACTCCATATTCTGTAACAATATACCTTACATGATTGCGGGATGTAACAACCCCTGCCCCTTGTTTAAGCATGGAAGCAATCCGACTGACTCGGGTTCCGTCTCGCAATACTGTTTCACTTGGCAAAGCAATAATTGGGACACCACCTTTGGATCGCGAAGCTCCATATATGAAATCCATCTGACCTCCAACTCCACTGTAGAGCTTTGGTCCTATGCTGTCTGCGCAAACCTGGCCTGTGAGGTCAACTTCAATGGCAGAATTAATAGCAACCATTTGGTCGTTTTGCGAAATAATAAAGGGATCGTTGACATATTCTGTTCTATGAAGTTCTATTAGAGGATTATCATCTATCCAATTGTAAAGTTTAGTTGTTCCCAAGACAAAACCAGCTACTATTTTTCCTGGATGAAGTGTTTTACGCGCGTTAGTTATTACTCCTGCTTCCACCAATCCGATCACACCATCTGAAAATAACTCAGAGTGAACTCCAAGATCTTTTTTCTGGTACAGGTATTTTAATACTGCATCAGGGATCGCACCAATTCCCATCTGCATAGTTGCCCCATCCGGAATCATTTCAACGATAATTCCTGCGATCTTATCAATTACTTCAGATGGTCCATCTTCACTCATAGGCATTTCTGGAATTGGATAATCAACTGGAACAATATAGTTTAATCTACTAACATGGAGAAAAGAATCTCCCAAAGTCCGCGGCATTTTCTCGTTTACCTCGGCAATAATTATTTTTGCAGATTCAGCTGGTGATTTTGTGAGCCCAACTTCTACCCCCAAGCTACAAAATCCATGCTCATCTGGTGGAGAGACATGTATCAATGCAACATCAATCGGTAAAATACCGCGTTTAAATAAGAGAGGAAATTCAGATAATAATACCGGTGTAAAATCAGCTCTCCCATCATGAACTGCTTTTCGAATATTGGCACTAATAAAGAATGTATTTACTCTTAGATGGCCTTCCATATCAGTTGAAACGTAATCTGCTGACCCGGTGGTTAATGCCTGGCAAATTTCAACATCATGTAAATTCGGGGCGTATTTTACTAATGCAGCTAGAATTGTTTGAGGAACAGATACATTTCCTGTCAGGAATAACCGGTTTCCCGAGACAATCGCCTTGACAGCTTCCTCGGGTTTTACAATACGTGATTGGTATTGACTATTCCAATCCACTGGAACCTCCTACGCTTGTTAATCTATACAAATGCCTGAGTTCTCCATGGTAAGTGTTTACCGCAGCTTCGATAGCTTTGTTGTTTTCGATCGCTTTATCGATCCCATTGTTTGCAAGCTCCAGGAGATATGGAATAACCGCATTGACATATGCATGGGTTGCTGTCCTTGCAATCACTCCCGGAATATTCGGAACACAATAATGAATCACGCCTTCTTCAACAAAAGTTGGATTTTCATGATTGGTGGGTCGAGATGTTTCAACACATCCGCCCAAATCAATGCTGACATCAATAATAACTGCACGGGGTTTCATTTTTTGAACAATGCTTCTGGGCACGATAATTGGAGAACGCTCTCCTGATCTTAACACCGCACCAACAACAACATCGGCATAACTGCATACTCGTTCAATATTCCGATTAGTAGACATTAGTGTTACAACGGATGGAAAACGATCATTCATTTTTTGTAGAGCATCCATCTTATTGTCCAAAACGGTTACATGAGCTCCTAAACCGATAAAAGCGCGCGCTGAATTTGTTCCTACAACCCCAGCTCCAAGAATAACAACTTCTGCAGGAGGTACTCCTGGTACGCCACTTAATAAAATCCCTTTTCCTCCCAAATTACTTTGCAATAGACGTGCTGCGATCTGTGCTGTCATCAGGCCGCAAACCTCACTGAAAGGTCTTAGAACAGGTAATGATCCATCTGCCAGTTGAATTTGCTCAAATGCTATGGATGTAATATTATTTTCCAATAAATGGTCGATCTTATCCTGCCTGGCAGATGCCAATAACAGATAACCTGCCAGGGCTGAACCAGGAGGAATAATATCCAGCTCCTCCTGAACTGGTCTTTGAACTTTCACAAGCAAATCTGATCGGCCAAAAACTTCATCCATCAGATACACAATATTCGCACCTGCTTTTTCATATTCCAGATCGCTGAAACCTGCTCCTAATCCTGCGCCATGCTCTACAAAGCAGGAATTTCCTGCATAAGTGAGAATTTCTACTCCTGATGGCGATAAACCCACCCGATATTCAAAAGGCCGTCGCTCTTTTGGGATTCCAATATTCATTTTTCATCTCCATTATTCCAATCTCTGATAAACATAATAAATATATTTCCGAAACCTACTTCATCCTTAAGACATAACGGATATGTGGTAAAGCCCAATCTATTGTGTCCTTATCGATCACCAACGGAGGTGCAAAACGAATAATATTCTCATGAGTCTCTTTGGCCAATATGCCATGTTCTTGAAGTTTTTCACAAAATCGTCTTGCTCCGCCTGCATTAGAATTTAGAACCACGCCTATGAATAAACCTCTCCCTCGAATTTCTTTGATATGCTCACTTGAAATTTCAGATAATTGATCCATAAAATATTCACCAAGAACGGCAGAATTTTCAATCATTTTTTCGTCCACCAACACTTTTATTGCTTCCCTGGCAATTGCGGCAGCCAAAGGATTTCCACCAAAAGTTGAACCATGTTCTCCTGGCGTAAATAGCCCTAATAGAGGTTGATCTGCGACAATAGCAGAAACTGGATAAAATCCACCAGATAGAGCTTTTCCAATAATAGTAATATCAGGACGAACTTCTTCATGTTGGCAAGCGAAAAGTTTTCCTGTCCGTCCCAAGCCGGTTTGGATTTCATCAGCAATAAATAATACGTTATTTTCCTTGCATATATTTGCAGCTTTTCTTAAATACCCATCAGGAGGAACAATGACTCCTGCTTCACCCTGAATTGGCTCCAATAGAACTGCAGCAGTACTAGAGTTTATTGACTCTGCGATCGCCTCAGCATTCCCGTAGGGAACAGAAACGAAACCAGGCGTAAATGGCCCAAAATCATCCCTGTACAAGGGTTCACTTGAAAAAGAGATCGTGGAAATCGTACGCCCGTGGAAATTTCCTGCACAGGTGATGATCTCTGCCTGGTGCCTTGGTATCCCTTTCACCTGGTATGCCCATTTCCGTGCTAATTTTAAGGCTGTTTCTACAGCTTCAGCCCCACTATTCATTGGGAGTGACATATCATAACCAGATAATTCAGAAAGTTCTTTATAAAATAATGGCAACTGGTCATTACGAAATGCCCTGGAAGTTAAAGTGATCTTTTTTGCCTGTTCTATCATTACAGACAATATTTTTGGGTGAACATGACCTTGATTAACGGCTGAATATGCACTTAAACAATCAAGGTATTTATTTCCATCCACATCATAAACCCAAACACCTTCTCCTCGATTTATTACCACATCCAGGGGGTGATAATTATTTGCTCCATATTTTTCTTCGAACCGGATATATTCATCAGCATTCATATGATCATCCCTTTGGTTTTAAGCCACATTTATTAATTTTGCCAGTATCGCTTTTTGGGCATGAAGTCGATTGTGAGCTTGATGAAAAATTACTGAATGGGGTCCATCGGCAACTTCATCTGTTAATTCATAATTTCGATGAGCGGGTAAACAATGCATAACAATTACATCTTTATCTGCTTTTGCTACCAACTGCGAGTTAACTTGATATGGCGGAAAAAGCTTTTCCCGCTTTGATTGTTCTTCTTCTTGTCCCATACTGGTCCATGTATCAGTATAAATCACCTGTACATCTTTAACCGCCGTATCCGGGTCGGTAAAAAATTTTAGTACTGATCCAGTTTTATCGCTAATTTCACGTGCAATCTGAATCGGTTTTTCTGGGATTGCATATCCTTCGGGATTGGCAATCGTAAAATTAGCTCCCAATTTTGCACAAACATGCATCAAAGAAACCGCAACATTGTTTCCATCACCAACATAAGCGACATTAATACCTTTTAAATTTCCGAATTTCTCATAAATCGTAAGTGCATCAGCCATGCCCTGGCATGGGTGATTGTAATCACTCAAGCCATTTATAACGGGGATACTCGACCATTTTGCCAATTCCAGGATATGTTCATGCTCAAAAACTCTTGCCATAATTATCGATACATAACCAGAAAGTACCCTGGCTACATCAGCAATTGATTCACGTTTTCCTAAACCTAATTCATTTGGAGACAGATAAAGGGCATCGCCTCCCATGTGACGCATGGCCATATCAAAAGAAATCCTGGTTCGCAAACTGGGTTTTTGAAAAATCATCCCAAGTACAATTCCTTTGAATAATGGTTTATTTCCACCACTTATATACTCTAATTTAAGTTGGACTGCTAGATCCAATAATGCCTGGATATCCAGTGAAGAAAAATCAGCAATTGCTAAAAAGTCTTTCATTTTGTCTCCTATGTACTTCCACGCGAAAGTATCGAACTTGAGGATTGAATCGTCCAGTGTAAGTAAGCAGATAAAATTGTGAATATAATCACATTTAAATTAAATGCCTGTATTTCTTCCAGTATCTGTACAGCCCATCAGCTCCCATCCAAGATGGGTTTGCAATTTCAGATGTTTGCAATGTTTCTTCGTTTACTCCAAGTCTAAGACCTTGCTCATATAGAAAAGCCACATATTGTTCCCGGATCAATTCAATTGGTTTTTCATCCAAGGAGGTTTGCTCCATCCAGTTTTCGTTTTCATCAAGAATCTGCCTGGCTAGAGTTAGATGAGCCCCAGCATCGCTAAAGATACCAAAGTGAGTTGGGGCAATATTTTTTAAACCACTTTCAAGTAGAATAGCTAAACTTTGTCTCCACTTTTCAAAGTGTAATTCAGGGGGGACTAATGGCAAGCGTATATAGAAAATGCCTGGAATACGGACCCCCCCTATATCTCCAGTAAAACAAGTATCTTCAAATAGCCAAGCAATATGATGCTCTGCATGTCCAGGCGTGTGAATTGCGGTGAAAACCAGGTCACTTATTCTAATTTGCTCTCTATCACTCACAGATGACAACTTTCCATCAGGAACAGGCAAGAATTCTCCCCATAATAACTCCATTTTATCCCCATAAATCCTTTTTGCACTTGAGAGGAGTTTATCAGGGTTTTTCATATGCTGTTCACCAATTGGGTGAACAAAGATGTGTGCACCTTGTTTGGCCAACCACCCTGCCGCTCCAGCATGGTCCAGGTGGATATGTGATAGAAAGACATGAGTCACATCTGTTGGTTTTAATCCATGCTTTTTTAGCTGATTTGTCAGCTCATTTACCGTTGAACCAGGACCCGTTTCGATTAAAACCGCTCCCCCACTATAAGGGATCAGGTATGCAGCGATAGCCTCCTTTCTGTTTAAGAATTTCAGATCCAATGTAATAATAGAATGCATCATCATCTCCAAAAATAAATTTCAAATGTTAACAAAGTTAGTATACTTTAAAAATTTCGAGATATTTTCGTCAGATTCTTGACCAGATTCTCTTCTGAACTTTCTGGATCTGTCCCAATTGCTTACTCAAATTATCCCCGCACTTTATCTTAAAAACCGGGACATTCCGTTGTTCCAGACCTTCAAAAACCTCTTCCCCACCAGGAGGACCCCCAAATGATTCTGGTAAGATCATAATCACCATTGGGTGTAGATTCCTACCAATTAAATCCTCAACAGCGATCAAGAGATTATTATTCAGTGAAGGAGTAACAAGAATTCCACCGCTACCCATTGGAAGGTATTTTGAATGGACACTTACACAACCCACTAATGGAAGGTCGCCATCTGCTTTTAAAAAAGCCAGTGTCTCTAATAATTTCCTTAATTGCCTCTCTCCACGTTCAGAAGGAATAATTGTAAATTGACTTCCAGAACTTACCAATCCAACAGATTTCTTTTGTTGTAGGAAGTATTTTGCCAATGAGGCAGTTATGCTTATAGCATATTCATAGGTTTCGTCAGGGAGTCTAATTTGAGTTCTTTTATTTAAATTAAAATAATCTTCTCTTTTATCAATATCAATTTCCGGGAGTGAGAACTGTGCATCCTTTTCTGAATCTAGGAAGAACCAAATTTCAGCTTGTGGATCTTGTTCGTAATTTTTTACCATGAAGTGGTCACGCTTGGCTGTTGATGGCCAATGGACTCGCTTAATTGGATCTCCAGGAACATAATCCCTTACTCCAGTAGCATGAGGAGTAACATCCGTTGTTTTTTGATGGATTTCTTTTCCTCCTGGCAAAATACCTTCGGGAAAAGGAAAGTATGAAATATCCACAGTCAAAGGTAAAACAACCAAAGTATTCTTAGCCGGGATTAAACTTGTTGAGACAAATAACCCAAAGGGGTCACCAGAAGAAAGCTTTGTGGGTCCTAATGGATAAGCACCACGTTTGGTAATCCTTGTTCGGGCTGTATATGATCTTTGTTGCAATCCTCCAATACCTGTAAGCAATCGGGAACCGCTTTTATTTGGTATTTGCGATAAATTATCTATTTCCAACCACATACACGCCCATCTGGATAAATTTTGAATATCAAAGCGCTCATCAAACATTTTTCCTACACTTGTTCGATAGCTTCGAGATTTCCGGGTAATCCGAATCCCTTTGAGGGTAACAATATTCCAAAGGAATGATCCAATCAAGATTAGGGTAATCAACAAGAATAACCGGATATAAATCATAACACCTGTTGTCGCCCAGCCCATAAATAAAATGGTCATTAAGACTATAAAAACCCAACGTGTTCCGGTAGATCTCCTCATCCCAATTTTTGTTCCTTGAAAACGCCTCCGGGCACTGGAATATTCTCTAATATCTCTTCGATAATTTTGGATGAGCTTATCTCCCGTAGTCTGGAAGAAGGGCTGACGATAACTCGATGCGAAAGAACAAACGAAGCCATAACCTTGATGTCGTCCGGTAAAACATAATTTCTATCTCTTATGAAAGCGAGTGCCTGACTGGTTCTAAAAAGCGCCAAGCTCCCCCGGGGACTGGCTCCAAGATAAAGATCATCGTTATGCCTTGTTCGTGTTACAAGATCCACAATATATTTCTTTATCGGTTCTGCAACATAAACTTTCTTGATGTCCTCAATTTCATTTAATAATTGGGTTTCGTTCACAACTGTCTTTATTGATTCATATGGATGTTGAAACTGCTGCATCTCAAGAATGTTTACTTCATTAGAGATAGTTGGATAGCCTAATCTTATTCGAAGAAGAAAACGATCCAGTTGTGCTTCAGGAAGAGGGAATGTGCCCTCATATTCGATTGGATTTTGAGTTGCTGCCACCAAAAATGGTCTCGGTAAAAGGTGAGTTATCCCATCAACGGTGACTTGCCTCTCCTCCATGGCTTCCAGTAGAGCTGCCTGAGTTTTGGGAGTTGCTCGGTTTATCTCGTCCACGAGTACGATCTGAGCGAATATTGGACCAGGGCGAAATTCAAAATCCCGCGTGACTTGATTGAATACAGATACACCAGTGACATCACTAGGAAGCATATCTGGTGTAAATTGCAATCTGCTAAAAGTGACTCCCAACGAACGCGCCAAGCTTCTTGCTAAAACGGTTTTCCCTACACCAGGAACATCTTCGATCAAAACATGCCCCTGACACAAAAGCCCGACGATCATCATTTCAATAACACTTCGCTTTCCTACGATAACTTTTTCAAGATTATCAATAAGATCCTTACTTACAGATTGGATTTCATCCATATTATTACCTTCCTAATTTGAATTTATCAATTCAACTAATATCCTGAAATTTTAAACCAGATCCTGTCAATATTACTACAACGGGGTCTTCGCAATTATCCACACATTGCCTTAAACCACTCCAAACCAACGCAGATGTCGGCTCAATGTAAAAGCCTTTCCGGGCGAATTCATCTATACCTTTTGCTATATCAATTTCATCCACAGCAACAAATCTTCCTGAAGAAGATCCAATTTCCTTTAAAACTTTATCTCCACGGATTGGGTTCCATACTCGCACACCTTCAGCCAATGTTGGGTTATCAGAGGCAAATCTTAATCCATCAATTCCACCCATAAAGAGAGACCAAAGAGGAGAACAAGCACGTGCCTGGACTCCAACGATAGTTGGGATTTTCGTAGTTTTACCTGCTTCCTTGAGAGCAGAAAATCCCCGCACCAACCCAATCAAAAAACCACCATGCCCAACTGGTACGATCACTGTTCCCGGGGATTTATTCCCAATCTGCTCAAATATTTCATATGCTACAGTTGCGTATCCTGGAATATTAAAAGGCAAATATGCATGGCTCGCAAAGATATTCCCGCTATCGGCAGTTTGTTTTGCTGCATCATGCACCGCATTCCGCGTTCCGTTTACGGAAATTAATCTGGCACCATATGCTTCTATTTGTTTTTTCTTTATTCCCGAGGCAGTTTCCGGTATGAAAACACTTAACTCTATATCCGCCCTAGCAGAGTAGGCAGCTAATGATGCTCCTGCATTACCAGACGAATCTTCAATAATTTTATCGATATTACGCGATTTCAGAATAGAAACAATTAAGCTGGATCCACGATCTTTAAATGATCCAGTCGGATTAAGATATTCACACTTTATTGCTACTTCTCTTCCAAAAATATTTGTCCAAATTAGGGGTGTATCTCCTTCCCCCAGAGAAATGGCGTCTACATCTTCCTTAATATTAAAAGTGTTCCGATATTTCCAAATCCCAGGTTGAAGATAATCTATATTATCCTGGTTAAAAAATATCGGAGCCTGAAAATCAAACACACCTCCACAAAATGTACAACGATAAGGATTGTCTGTAACTGGGTAATCCCGACCGCAATTTGTGCAAATAACACGCGAAATACCCATTTATTCGCCTGGTTTGGGAATATAATCCCCTTCAATCCAGATTTCTCCCTGAGAAGAATATTCTTTTTTCCAGACTGGAACTATCTCTTTCAATCGATCGATCCCATATCTGGCAGCATCAAATACGCCTGTATCCCTGTGAGCTGCTGAACAAGCTATGGTTACTGTTGGTTCACCAGGCGAGAATTTCCCCGTCCGTTGAATTATCGCGATCGATTCGATGTCTGGCCATTTTCTGTGGATTTCGTCCGCAATATGGTACATCATTTTTTCTGCCATAGGTTGATAAGCCTCATACTCAAGTTGTGCAGTATTGTGGGGATTTTTTCCATTAGTAAGACCACGCACCAACCCTGAGAATATTACAACAGCGCCTGTTGAGGGAAACGACAGTTCTTCTAGTAATTCTTCCAAATTCACGCTTGATTCTAAGATCTTACAAATCGTTTTGCCAGACATTCTTACCCTCCTGAAACAGGCGGGAAAAGACCAATTTCTGCTTCCGGAGGTATGGAGGAAGAATCAAATGCAAATTCGTGATCCAGAGAGACAATTACAGCAGGCATAATTTCTTTTAACCCGGGGAATTCATTTACCAATAAACTTTTCAAATCTGAAATCAATGTCTTGTCAGGAATTGATTTAGTCATTCTTCTTTGACCAGTAATGTCACGCAGTGTGGCAAAGAATAATAATGTCACTTGTATCATTGTTGCTCCCAGCTCCAACCTATTTTTCATCGTTGAATATATCACCAGAGACGCCACCATGCTTTTCTATCAAGCGAATATTGTTAATTATCATTGTCTTTTCAACAGATTTTGCCATATCATAAATTGTTAATGCTGCCACAGCAACTGCCATTAATGCCTCCATCTCAACACCGGTCTTACCAATAGTCCTGGCAGTTGCCGTTATCATGACACCAGGAACGGCATCATTTAAAATTAGATCTACATCCACTTTTGTCAAAGAAATGGAGTGACACAATGGAATCAGGTCGGATGTTCTTTTTGCTGCACTTATTCCTGCAATTTGAGCAACAGTAAGCACATCACCCTTTGATACTGTACCTTCCCGGATTAATTTTAGAGTTTCTGCCGTCATTATTACTTCACCACGAGCGATTGCAATCCGCTCATTATCAGGCTTTGCACCAATATCCACCATCCGGGTGCGACCAAGGTTGTCAACATGTGTTAGCTTTTTATTGTCCATTTTCAAATTATACCCTCCCCTGATATCTATTTTCAATCTTTATTGAGCGTACCTTATCAATCATAGAATAGTATTCCGAAAATTAATTAGTAGAATCCACTAAAAGCTAATTTCTAAAATTTTTGCAACAACCATTGAATGTTATAATCCGCCTGCCATGGATCTCAAAATCACACAACATCAAACCGGTAATTATTCAGTAACCGTCCCAGTCTTTGAGGGGCCGCTTGATCTTCTTCTTCAATTGATCGAACATTCAGAACTGGATATTACTTCAGTCTCACTGGCCATGGTGACTGATCAATATTTGGATTATATTCATCAAATGAATAATATTGAAGCTGAAGAAATTTCGGCTTTTTTAGTTATTGCAGCAAAGCTTATCCAAATTAAATCCGAAGCCCTTCTCCCCAGGTTTACGACCGTTGAAACTGACAACGAAGATCCAAGTCTATCTCTGATACAACAATTACAACTCTATAAACAATTTAAAGAAATTTCAATATGGTTACAGGAAAGAGAACAAAAAAGTTTGCGTAATTATTTACGCATCTCCCCTTTCCCAAAGATTGAAGGTCGGCTTGACTTAAACGATATATCCTTATTGGATCTGGTATTAGCTGCAGAAGAGGCTTTACAAAAAAAACAAGACAAACAAAGTCTTGATACTGTTATTAAAGCACCAAGAATAACAATTCGAGAAAAAATTGCACTGATAGCCAGCCGGCTCTCCCATAACCAGCGATCTTCTTTTTATGAAGTGATCAAGAATTCAAATTCCAAACTCGATATTGTGGTTTCGTTTCTAGCCTTACTGGAATTAATTAAGAAATTCCACGTAAGTGTCTACCAGGAATCGCTTTTCACCGATATTCAAATTGAAGCAATTTCTGAATTCAGCGAAGTCGATGAGTTTGATATTGAGTTTGGGGAATAAACACCTATTCTTTCATTAATAGGAAATCCACAAGTATCTTGTTAAAATCATCAGGTTTTTCGATGCTGGCTGCATGACCAGCATCGGGAATTACAGCATGCTGTGCTCCGGGTATCCAGGAAGCTAGTTGAGCTTGATGAGCAGGTAGCACTGTTGTGTCTTTCAAACCTGTAATTACAAGGGTCGGAATATTTATTTCCTTTAATCTCCTTTGAGAATTAAAAGTTCCCAAAGAACGCATGGCTGCCCGGTAAGCCCTGGGATCTGCGATTGAGATCTGCCTGATCATTTCTTTTCGAAATTCGACTTGATCTCGATTCGGAAATATTCTATCCGCCACAAATTTTGCCTGCGCTGGAAGGCCGAGTGTATGAACAAGAATAAAACGTTGTAAAAAATACATCCATCCTTTCAAAGTAGAGGGTCTTAATACAGAAAATGTATTTGCCAGAACCAATTTTGAAACAAATCTTGGGAAATCGAATGAAAGTTGTTGAGCGATCGTTCCTCCCATAGACAGACCAATAACATGAACGGTTGAGACTTTTATATCATCCAAAAATGAGGCAATGTCATTGGCTATACGTTGGATACTCCAATAGGAATTTCCATATGGAGACTTTCCAAAACCTGGCACATCTACTGCTATTGGGCGAAATCCGGCATCTATCAAAGCTGGGAATTGAAGAACCCATGAAGAACCATCCACTCCCAAGCCGTGTAACATCAATACTGGGTTTCCATTGGGTCCTACTGGATCCAAATAATTAATTGTCGTCATTTAGCTTTCCTTTTATAAAGTGAAAATCCCACCCGCAATAAATGGTTGGGATTTTTTATCAAGTTTTAATCTTATTTTTTCATTGGTTAGAATAATCGTATATACATTCTTGGATATTATAATTCTCTTATTGGTCATTCTTTGAAAATTAAGTTATGGATTCTTCCGTCCCCAAATTATACCCTCAATCCTCAGCCATAACCGATGCAACAACGATCGAGCAAGAGCAAACATTCGAAAATAAGTTGGTCGGATCATATGTTCTGTCTCCTTCACACCAGTCCATTGGGCGATTGTTGCTCCCCAAGTTAAACCTGCTCCAAATCCAACTAGAACAAATTTATCTCCAATTTGCAAACGTCCATTTTGAAAAGCTTCACAGATCGCTATTGGGATAGAAGCTGTGGATGTATTACCGTATCGATCTAAATTAATAACAAATCGCTCGAGAGGAAGCTTTAAACCTCGAGCAGCAGCTTCAATAATCCGCAAGTTAGCTTGATGGGGGATGATCCAATTTACATCTCCAATCAGAATTCCAGCATTAGAAAGCACTTCGCGAGTCGCTTGAGCCATAACCCGAGTGGCAAACCGGTATACTTCGCGTCCATCCATTTGAATATAATGCAAACCAGCCCGAATCGTTGCTTCGGTAGCTGGAATTTTACTACCCCCAGCAGGTATTGAAAGAAGATTTGCACCTGATCCATCTGAATGCATCACAGTAGACAAAACTCCCCCGGGATCATTACTTGCTTGCAAAACCAGTGCACCAGCACCATCTCCAAATAAGATGCAAGTATTACGATCCGTCCAATCAACAAATCGAGAAAGTGTTTCTGCACCTATAACCAACACCGCCTTTAAACTCCCGCTTCTTATTGCTTGAGCAGCCATATTTACTGCATATATGAATCCAGTGCAAGCAGCAGACAAATCAAAAGCTCCAGCTTTTGTTGCACCAATTCGATCTTGCACCAAACATGCAGTAGCAGGGAAAAAATACTCCGGAGTAGACGTAGCACAAATTATCAAATCTAATTCAGTAGGTTTGAGTTTGGCAACTGAAAGCGCTTTCCAAGCAGCTTCCACGGCAAGGGATGATGTTGTTTGGCCATCCCTGGCTATATGCCTTTCCTTTATCCCAGTTCTTTCCAGTATCCATTTATCATTTGTATCAATTATCTTCTCCAGATCACTATTTGTTAAGATCTTATCGGGAACCGCCATTCCCCAACCAGTAATATGTGCGAAAGGCATGGTAACACCTCTATGGTTTTCTTTAATAATTATTACAACAATCTCAATTAACCTGCATATTTATTTACGATAATGGTAGCATTATGTCCACCGAATCCAAAAGAATTAGACATGACATGTGAAAGGTCAAATTTACGGGCATAATTCGGCACATAATCAAGATCACATTCTGGGTCAGGGGTTTCATAATTTATTGTAGGTGGAATTATCCCATCTTTGATTGCTTGAACCGATATCGCTGCTTCCAGTGCTCCTGAAGCACCCAATAGATGCCCGGTCATGGATTTGGTTGATGAAACTTGCAGTTTATAGGCTTGTTCTCCAAAAACTGTTTTTATTGCTGCAGTCTCACTTTTGTCGTTCAGAAATGTGCTTGTTCCATGAGCATTAATATAATCAATATCATTTTTTCCTAACTTTGCACTTTGTAATGCCAACGACATGCACAATGCTGCCCCAGCTCCATTTTCTGCTGGTGAGGAAATATGATAGGCATCATCAGATGTCCCATATCCTCCTAATTCTGCCAGGATGTTGGCATTTCGAGAGAGTGCAGATTCAAGAGATTCAAGAATCAATATTGCAGCCCCTTCGCCCATTACGAAACCATCTCGGTTAAGATCAAACGGTCTTGAAGCACGTTCGGGATCCTCATTCTTCGTGGATAATGCAGTCATAGAGCCCATTCCAGCAATGGCTATTGGTATAATTGAAGATTCCGAACCACCAGCAATTATCACATCTGCTGAGCCCCGTTTAATCATCTCTGATGCCTCACCAATAACATTTGTTCCAGTCGCACAGGCAGTGACAATAGCCATATTTGGTCCGCGCACGCCCAGGTTTAATGCCACCATGCCCGGACCTGTATCAGCCAACATCATCGGTACCAAGAAAGGGCTGATCCTATCGGGTCCCCTGGTATCGAGGACAGCCTGTTGCTCTAGAAGTGTCCCTATACCACCAATTCCTGTCCCAATTACAACACCAACTCTATCCCGATTACTATCTGTAATTTTTATGCCGGAGTATTCAACTGCTTCCAATGAAGAAGCCATTGCTAATTGAGTAAAACGATCCATTCTTCGACTTTCTTTAATTCCGAAAAGACTAACCGGATCAAAATCCTTTACTTCGGCAGCAATACGAGTCTTATAATTGCTTGCGTCAAACCGTGTGATATTCGATACGCCGGAATTTCCAGCAATAAGTTTCTTCCAAGTAATCGGCCAACTATTACCCAAAGGACTAATACACCCAAGACCTGTGACAACTACCCTAATAGTCATAAATTTGATCCTCCAAAAAATAACGTCAATGTGATTCTTTGACGTTATAACACAACCCGATTGAAAGGGATGCGCAGGGTCAATTCTCGTGAGAGTGGTTTATTAAACGATGGATTTGTTGGATGTGAGCTTTATCATGTTCGACCATCACAGATACAAGCTCATGTAATGTGCTTGATCCAAAAAAAGAATGACGCACAGGTGTATCCCACCTTAACTTGTTATTATCCAAATAGCATAATGTCTCTAATCTAGTCTTGATATATCTCTTGAAGGCATCTTCTACATTTTGCCCTGAATAATTTCTTTCATTTACCCAAGGATCTGTATTAACACCTTTAACAAACGTGTTATCCAGACTTAATATCTTTTGGATACGCGGCAGATTAACCTCAATCTCTACATCTCTAAGATGACAAATCACCTCTTTTATTGACCAATCACCTTTGTTTGTACGATAATTCATTTTTTCTTCATCGAGATCTGAAAAAAAGGTTTCTAATATTGCTGGAATCGAACGTATTGCAGCAATCAAAGCAGTAGGCTTTTGCGATGAATATAGAAGCGATTCAATTGCGGATCCTTCCAACCAGGAACGTAAGTCATCCATTCGTCCTTGAGGTATTTCATGCCGCTCTTTAGCCCCTCCGACTTCATTATTTATCCAAAATACTGGTAAGCCAGCAGCCATGGCTGGTTCAATATCCATTTTTATATCGTTTCCAACCATTACTACAGACCCATCTGGCCAACCTAATTTCCCGAGTATTTCAGGGAAATATGAAATATTTTCTTTTGTAAAATGGGAATTCTCATAAGTTGTAACCATCGCAAAGGGGTAATCTTTAGGATCCAAACCTGCCCAACGGAGCCTGTGATAAATTGCTTTTAAAGGAAATAGCGGATTGGTAGCGATGACAATTTTGATATCTTCTTTAATTGCCCAATTAACAAAATCAATCGAATCTTGACGTTGTTTTGTCAAGTACTGTAGGTCTGGAAAAATATCATCATAAAATTTGTTGATCCTTGGAAAAAGAACTTTCTTTTCGATACCAATTTTTGGATAAAAATATTCTTCAAATACTTCAGATAAGAAATGCTGCGGGTCTTTATTTTCCATCATTCTTTTTGTCCCACCTATGAGCGCTTGGAACATTATATCTGGTGATACTATATCATTTAGGGAACTTGATAACGCTTGAAAATATGCAGGAATAAAATTCTCCATATTTGAATCTAGGAGAGTATCATCAAGGTCAAGTAAGAGGGTTAATGTCATTTATTAACTTCAATTTTCGAAAGGTTGGGATGACATTCACCACAACCTATATGAGGTTCAGAAACAATCTGCTTTGTTTTATTGCAAAAAGAATCTACTTTAACACGCTGTTGAAAAAATGTAATCGCTGGTCTTGCAATTTTCGGAGTCAAACTTATGAATTCACAAGCATTTGCACGCAGAATTGACGGGACAGGACAAGTCTTGCAAAGGCCTAGCTGCCATTGTAGTGAATACTCCCTTAATAATCTGCACTCCTCGTTTTTCCGTCCACGATAATAATCTCCATAAAAATAATCACACTCAATACCGGATGGTGTACGCATTCAAAATCCTTTCATATTAAATAAAAGAGAATAGAACCGTCCTTTTCGGCCTATTCACTATCACATTATGAGGAAAAAATCTTTTCTCAGGCTCGTGTTAGATATGCACCAGTACGGGTATCTACGCGAATCGTATCACCCACATTAATAAAGTTAGGGCACTGGACCTCAAGACCGTTTGTTGTTTTTACTTTTTTTGTAACTCCTGTTGCTGTATCACCTCTGACTGAAGCTTCTGCGAACTCGACTTTCAAATCTACAGATGTAGGAATTTCAATATCAATCGCTTCACCGTCATAATATGTTAATTTAACTTCCATGCCTTCAACCAAATACAGAGCTGTATCACCTAATAAGTCTGCCTTAATTCCTGGTTGCTCATAGGTTTCATTATCCATGAAATAATAAAAATCACTATCTGAATACAAGAACTGAACATTATGAAAATCAAGACGGGCTTCCTGAACCTGATTGCCAGAAATAAAAGTTTTTTCCAATGTTGCACCAGTCCTAAGGTTTCTTGCCTTAATCTTGATAGATGCATTACCACGACCTGATTTGTTATGGTTATAATCCAATACTTTAAAAAGCGAACCATCTAATTCAAATGTTACACCTTTACGAAGATCATTTACATCAATCATACTTCCTCACATTCTCATTAATGTTTTTTTCCCTGTAATTATACTTCTAATAAGATAAATAATCGTTTCTATATACTTTAGAATCCTGTGTTACTTTTTAATGGTGCTTTTCAGATTCCGGATCATTTTTCAACAACTCAACAGCATGAGCTAAAACAGGCTGAATCACTTTGAAGTTCTCTATTGCTGCTTTTGGACTTCCTGGAATGTTGATTATTAGAACATCTTTGCGAATACCTGCCACTCCTCTTGACAACATGGCGTGCGGTGTTAATTGCATACTATAATTCCGCATTGCTTCCGCCATTCCTGGCGCAAGTCTCTCAACCACCTCTAGCGTTGCTTCAGGTGTATTATCTCTAGGTGAAAATCCAGTACCACCGGTAGTTAATATAACATCCAAGCCACCTTCTTCAATCCATATGATCAAGGTATCTTTAATAACTTGAAGATCGTCTGGTACAATGGCTACGCGCACTACTTGCCAATTTTCAGATTTAATTACAGCCTCTAAAGCGGGGCTAGTCTGATCTTGTCGTTCCCCTTTTGAAGATCGATCAGAAGCAGTCAAGATTCCAAAACGTAATGACATATTAACCAATATCCTTAGCCATGATTAACAACTCCATTTTTTCCCAACCTCTTTTTAAATAAAAATCCACATTTTTCTGACTATCCAAAGTAACCAGCAGGTAGCATCTAATACAACCCTTACGTCTCAATCGAACTTCTAGTTCATTCATCAAGGATTCCCCTACTCCCTGCTTTCGATGAGATTCGGATACCGCCAGATGATAGACAATGCCCCGCCTACCATCAAATCCTCCTAAAATTGTGCCAATCACCTCACCATCAAAATCAGCGACCAAGAACAGATCTGGATCTCGCAATTGCTTTTTATTTATCTCTTCCAAACTATCAGATTTAGTAATGTGAATACCTGGTCCAGCGGATTGCCACAAACTAATAATCCCTTGGTAATCATCCGGGATTTGTGCCTCTCTAATATCAATCCGTGTATTTTTCATATTCATTTTTTGGGAATTAAACACTTAATTTTTTCCAAAAGCTCATCGGGCATGTATGGCTTTTGAATAAAATCATCAGCCCCAGCGTTTTTGCATTTCTCGCCCAGATCCAATCCTGAAGTCATAATCACCTTGATAAAACTTAAAGCTTGTATTTCCTTGAGTCTCTTAACTACTTCAAGTCCGTTCTGTTGACCAAGATGAACGTCAAGTAAAATCAAGTCGGGCAGCTCTTCCTGCATAACTTGAAAAATATCCTGGTCGTCTAAAGAAATGTTAACTGGATGATATCCTTCCAAATCAAGAAGTATCCCAAGGAGAGATATCATGGTTGTATCATCCTCGATTATTAATATTTTAATCATCCTCTGAACAGTTTTTTCCACTTCTTTACTCAGTGATCCTTTTTAATTCTAAATCTATTGCATTCTCTAAAACCTCATTAACAGTTTCCACAAAAATAAATTTTAATGATTTCTTAATTTCATCAGGAATTTCATTGATATCCAATTCATTACGTTTAGGAAGGATCACAGTCCTTAAGCCAGCTCTATGAGCAGCAAGCATTTTTTCTTTAATTCCTCCAACTGCTAAAACCTGACCTCTTAAAGTGATCTCTCCTGTCATTCCTACTCTTTTTTTTATTGACCGACCAGTTAAAAGAGAAACCAAAGCCATAGCCATAGTTACACCGGCAGAAGGACCATCTTTCGGTTGCGCTCCAGAAGGAATATGCATATGGATATCTGTTTTCTCAAAGAAATCTTCTGAAAGACCAATTTCAGTTGCATGGGCTCGAACATAGGATAACGCTGCCTTTGCGGACTCCTGCATCACATTCCCTAGAGATCCTGTTAATTGAAAACCTTTATTGCCGGGCATTTTTGTAGCTTCAATAAACAATACATCTCCACCAAAAGGTGTCCATGCCAGTCCAGCAGCGACTCCTGGAATAGATGTGCGTGCGTCTATTTCTTCCGGTTCAACAAAAATGGGATTGCCCAGAAAACTCTTGGCTGTATCACTTGTAATGCGTGGGCTAACTTCCAAATTTTCTGCGATTTTCATCCCGATCTTACGGCAAACTGTTCCAATTTGCCGTTCCAGGTTTCGCACACCTGCTTCACGGGTATACAATTCAATTATTGTTCTTAAAGCTTCAACCAGGAATTTTATTTCTGGCTTGTGTAAACCATTTTCCTTGATCTGGCGTGGAACAAGGTATTGTTTGGCTATCGCAATCTTCTCGCGCTCAGTATATCCTGAAAGCCGGATGACTTCCATCCGATCAAGTAGAGGTGAAGGAATCGTTCCAAGCTGGTTTGCTGTAGTAATAAACATCACCTGGGACAGGTCATACGCCACTTCTAGATAATTATCCCTGAATTCGTTATTCTGCTCTGGGTCAAGTACTTCCAACAACGCAGAAGCTGGATCGCCATGGTTATCAAAAACAAGTTTATCAATTTCATCCAACATGAAAACTGGATTCTTTGATTCAATTCTTCTAAGTGCTTGTAGTATTCTTCCAGGCATTGCCCCAATATAGGTTCGCCTGTGACCTCGTATTTCAGCTTCATCACGAACGCCACCGAGTGATATACGAACAAATTTTCTTCCCATCGCTCTTGCAATGGATTGCCCAAGAGAGGTTTTTCCTACTCCAGGTGGTCCAACAAAACAAAGGATCACTCCTTCACGCTCATGGCGTATCTTATCTTTATATCCATTACTCGAATTGTTTTTTCGTTCTATTCTTAATTTCCGAATTGCAAGATATTCAAGAACCCTTTGTTTAACATCAACCAATCCATAGTGATCATCGTCAAGAATTTTCCGAGCATATGCTATGTCCAAGCTGTCTGCTTTGACATTTGACCAGGGAAGAGACACCAGCCAATCCAAATAAGTACGGATCACACCATATTCCGCTGCTGCTGTTGGCAAACGAGAGAGTCGATCGAGTTCTCGGCGTGCTTGCTTTGCAGCTTCTTCAGGCATCTCCGCAGCATCAATTTTCTGTCTGAATTCCTCAATTTCAACTGCTTGTACGTCATGATCGCCCAGTTCTTTCTGAATCGCTTTTAATTGTTCTCTTAAAAAATATTCTCGCTGAACTTGTTCTATCTCGGACCTGGCTTGATTCTGAATTTTTTGCCCCAGATGTAAAACCTCACTTTCTCGAACCAGAAATCCGATTAGTTTATGGAGCTTTCCTTTTGCAGAATTCAATTCCAATAATTCCTGGGCATCCTCGAGTTCAATTCGCTGAAAATTGGCGATCGTGTATACCGTTTGTAATGGATCTTCAAGTATTATTATGGAAGAAGCCAATTCTCGTGGAATAGATTGATTGATCTCTGCAATTTGTGCAAATTGATCCCTCGCATTTCTAGCCAATGCATCAATCTCAAGTCCTGTTTCTACATCCTCGGGAAACAATTGGATCGTTGCCTTATAGTAAGGTTCTCTTTGGACAATTTCACCCAATTTAAAACGAACCAAACCTTGAACCAAAAGTCGTATCGTGTCATCAGGTGCTCGGAACAGTCTGTGAATGACAGCAATGGTTCCAACTGTGTATAAGTCATCTGGTTCCGGGTTTTCCGTATCTGGATTGCGGGAAGCTACCAATCCAATTAAACGATCTCCGCCAGCTGCATCATCCACTAAACGTATCGATCTTGCTTGCCCTATAGTTAATGGAATTGCAGTTTGTGGATAAACAACTACTCCGCGCAAAGGAAGAATGGAGAGTTTTTCGGGGAATTTAATGGATTCGTCAGGTGTCTCGGATGAAGTATTTAGCTTGGGGGTGTCTTCACCCTTCTTCGTGAATCGGGTTAATATTGATGGCAAAAATAATTCCTCCAGTGAGGCTTCTGGATCGCCTAACCAGTCAAAAAAATCAATGATGTTTGAGTGCCAACGTGAAGCAGACATATATAATGTATCTACCTTTTGATCTTAATTACTTCAATTTTTGTTTTTTGGGATGATGATGGTCCAAGATATATCATCTTAATCAGCAATTAGATTTTCCAATGACAATCGTTGAGGAAGATCTACATCCATAGTTATTTCTCCTACTTGAATCTCCATCTTACGATGGTTCGGTGTTCGACATATTCCATTCTGGTACTACTAAAAGAGTATATACTCGATATTGATGAAAATATCTGGTAATTTCTTTCTTGGAATTTCGATTCCAATGATGTAATCTTCAATTATTCAAAACCATTAACTTGGAGATTACAGACAAGGTCTTACTTTTGACCTACCAACCATCAGGGCTAACGCAACAATATCATGGTCCATGCTGCGATCCAAGATTATTTAAGAATTCAGACATTTGTTAACTAACAACACTTATAACGCGTTCTTGGCTGGGCCGATGATGGTATCATAATCTGGTTCAACGCCCAACTCGGGAATATAAGCTGAGTAAACGATCTTACATTCTCGATTAATAACAAATACTGCTCGTCTCAACAACCGGACACCTTTCATCAAACATCAATATTTTCCCAAAATCACCGCTCCTAAGATCAGACAAAGTAATAACACGTTCTATACGAGCTCCACCACACCATCTTTTTTGAGAAAAAAGTAAATCCATACTAACAACCAGAACAACAATACCCTAAACCAGATTAGTTGCTTCCAAATTGAATCGCTGAGTTTCACAATCCAAACAGCAGTTCCAATGATGGAACAGCTGCAATTATCCGAACCTTTCCCTTTGTATCTTTCAACCCTTGAAATTTCTACCAATCAGACATATGAGTCTCAAAATCTGGGGTTACATCACCTGATTTAAGATCTGGTCCAACCGCTATTTCATCAATACCGTTAAATTTTCTTAGACCTGAGCGTTCAATTTCCATAATATGTTTCCATTTCTTTGTAACTTAGCGATTTAGACATGGCGCCTCTGGCGGGACTCGAACCCACAACCAACAGCTTAGAAGGCTGCTGCTCTGTCCATTGAGCTACAGAGGCTTATTAATCAAAGGTGATTATAAGGTCTGATACCTTTGTATACTCTTGGTCCACCCAAGGTCTTCAATATTATTTCCCCTGGCCGACCAAGATATTTGCCTAATTCTCCAGCAGACATTGGTGTATTTCCATTTGATAAGAAAGTACGGAATACAGCATCCACCAACGTAGTATGTTTGTTAAGAAATTCATCCTGGAGTGCACAATGGTTTGTGATCATATATTGTAAACCATCCATGGATTTTACTTCAGCTGTTTCAGGATCGACCCAGTCTATCATTTGATCCTCAGGAAAAGAACTGAATGCCTCTTTGTGGTCAAAACATAATAGTTCCCGAAGATCAACACGCCAATTGCGATCCATCCCTTTCCACCAATCAAAGTCAAGATGAAAAGGTGTATTGATATTTGGTTTTATCATACTCATTCTTGTAAATTCCGACATGCATAACCTCTAATTAAATCGTTTCTTCCAATCGAAAATGTAGATCTCCAACATGGATAAAATTATCCCGAGTGGCTAACAAACTAAAGAGGGGTCCTGGAGGACAACGCATAACTATATTAATTGCAGAATATAATTCCTGTGCATGGATATGACCTTGCAAATTTAGTTTCGTCAAATCTCGCATGATTGAAACAATATTTTCCTCGAACGATTTTTTATTCTTCGAAAATTGTTCTCTCGCAGTATCAAGTCCTGCCGGATCAGGAACTGCAACAACCATCCTTTCATTAAAATCAGCAAAGATGTTCTGTTTTAGCATTGCAAATACAATACCACCGTCTCTTCCAACTAAAACAGTACGTACCCATTCTTTTTTAGGACGTCGGGTTTTTGCATTAATTAATACAATCCCCTTTCTATTACTCTTTCGTAGTATTATCAAACTGCCTGGGATCAACCCACAGTGCTCATAGTATTCTTTCAATCCATACACATATCTGCTCTTTCTAACAACCCATGCAGGAATTTCTTCTTTTGTTTTTTCATCAACCAAAGTAAAGCGGATTCTTTCTGATTCATATGCATATGGTATATGGGGTTTTACCTTATTGGATACAGGCAGCGTTCCTGCTCTCCAATGTGAATAGGTTAGACTAACAATTGTTTCTTTTTGGATATCTTCAATTGGGGGAAACTCACTTAATTCATCATCAAGTTCCAATTCTAATTCGAGCATTTCTTCTGTTAAAACAGACCTATCGTATTCCACGGGAATGTAGCGCAACTGAGCCGGAATATTCCTAACCCCTTCAGGTTCCAGGCGCTCGAGACACCAAAGAACTTCACCTGCAGGACCAATTTCATCAAAACGCTTGTCTTCTTGTAGAGCATAATTCATTGAGAACTCAAGCAAGTTTGTGTTAAAATCCCCGGCCATTTCAATTTGATTCAAAATAGCCTGAGTATTCAGAGGTACTCCTTTTACTTCATCAAGAACTGCTTCTGCCAAATTTAATTGCCCTGTGTTTATATTAATGAGGAGTGCCTCTGGAAACCATCGTCCAGCAATACTTACCAAACCTTCATCATCAACTAACGCTGCTAATAATTTTCTTTCTATGGAAGGTCCATTTAAACTTAGCAGGGATTCAATTTCCAAATCACCTTCACCATCAATAATTTCAGCCACTTTATTCAGTTTATGGTCAAGCAAATTTCCTGCGAATTGTGAGATCTGGTGATCATCAAACTCTACATCCAACACATCAAACTCTCCAATATTTGGGTTCACACCTGGACGAATCGAAGTGATTGTACCTTCCTGCCATTCCCTTTTTGGGAATACTATTTTTTCACCAACAGAGAATTTCTCACTTGGTAAATATGCTTTTCCGCGGCTTTTTTGCTTCTCCAATAATAGCTGTTTTTCTTTTTGTATTCTTTCTTCGAATAATAATGGGACCAATTCCTTCGCAGTTCGGGGAATCTCACTTTCAAAAAGGTAATTATTGATAAACTCTATGTCTTCTTTGCTGATAGAAAAAGTTTTCCAATAATCATCTGATAAACTTCGTAAAGCAGTGCCCATAAACATCCTTATCTAAAATTATTCTCTGATAAACTAGCTAAATAATTATACCCTACCTTGACATGCCATCTGCAATGACTTAGCATATAGATTGAGATTTTGAATACATAAAGGTCAAGAAAATGAGCAAGAAAAATCAAAAACTAGGTAAATGGGGAGAGCAAGAAGCTTCAAATTATCTCTCAAAAAAAGGTTATAAAATCTTGGGAAAGAATATTCGAACCCCTCATGGAGAGATTGACATCCTTGCTTCATTAGATCAAGTATTGACCTTTGTTGAAGTAAAAACACGCGGAAATACAGCATTTGGCAACCCTGAGATTTCTATCGACTCACGTAAATTAGGCCACATGGAAGCATCTGCTTTGTTTTATGTCCAAACTAATAACTATTTAGGGACATGGCAATGTGATGCCATCGCAATCCTCAAATCTAATTCTAAACTCATTGAGATAGTCCACTTTGAGAATGTTATTTCATGATATGAACAATCCCCTAGTTGCCATAGTTGGACCAACTTGTGTTGGTAAAACCGAAGTGAGCATTTCTCTTGCTGAGAAATTTAACGGAGAGATAATATCTGCAGATTCAAGGACTTTTTATAGAGGTATGGACATCGGTACCGCAAAACCAACCAAAACGGATCTTGATCGAGTACCGCACCATTTAATTAATGTAACCGATCCAGATAATACCTGGAATCTGGCAATCTTCCAAAAGAACGCTCTGGCTGCCATCAAGGATATCTATTTAAGAAATCATATTCCTTTTTTAGTTGGTGGAACTGGTCAATATATTCGCGCTGTCGCTTATAACTGGTCTCCACCATCAATACCTCCAAATTCAATATTAAGAATTTCTCTTGAAAAGATGGCAGAATTAAGAGGCAAAGAATTTCTTCACAACGCTTTGCACCTTCTGGATCCAGAAGCAGCATTAACGATCGATTCTCGAAATGTACGTCGTACAATACGTGCACTAGAAGTAATCTTTAGCTCCGGAGAACAATATTCGTCACAAAGAAAACGAAATATTTCCCCGTACAATCTGATCACTATTGGATTGAATAGACCGCGCGTGGAATTATATGAGCGGATTGATTTCCGCATTGAAAAGATGTTCGCGGATGGTTTTATCAATGAGGTAAAAACACTGCTTGAAATGGGGTATTCACCCGATCTGCCTTCCATGTCTGCGATAGGTTATCGTGAATGTGCAAGAGTTGTCTTAGGGGATATTTCTGTTGAACAGGCAATTGAAGATATCAAAAAGAAAACTCGAATTTTTGTACGTAGGCAGGCAAATTGGTTTAAACCAACAGATATCAAAATTCATTGGTTCAATACTTCCGAGCACAAGTTATCAGATATCTTTGTTTTCCTTCAATTATTTCTCGATTAGGTTTTAACACATAAAGAGCTCTAAAGTTTCGATTCCTAATTGACTTTTAGGATTTTCTCCTCTATACTAGTATTAGAGGTGTTTATCCCCATTCTGATTTTCGAATTGTAGTTCTCTTGAGGAGGAGATGACTAATGGATGAAAAACCATGGTTAAAACATTACGATAAAGGTGTTCCAGTTTCAATAAATTATCCTGCGGAGCCACTTTTCTATTTTTTAGAAGAATCTGCACGTAAATTTCCGGATAGAGCATGTACAATATTTAAAGGTGCAGAAATTTCCTATCGGGAAATGAATGAACTCACAGATCGAATTGCTGCAGCTGTTACATCACTTGGGGTAAAAAAAGGTGATCGGGTTGGAATTTTCATGCCCAACACACCTCAATTTGTCATGGTTTATTATGGAATTCTAAAAGCAGGTGGAGTCGTTGTCGCTACAAACCCACTATATACTCCACCTGAAATAGAACACCAGTCAAATGATGCTGGTATTGAAATAATGTTTGTCATGAGCAATTTCTATAAAACAATTAAGGAAGCTCAACCAAAAACCAAGATCAAGACTCTGATCGTAACAAATATCAAAGAGACATTATCTCCTCTCATGCGAGTTCTCTTTACTCTGGTCAAAGAGAAAAAAGGTGGTTTCAGAGTGACTCTGGATTCAGGTGACATCTGGTTTCAAGACCTCCTGTCAAAATTTAAACCTGAAGATCGCCCCAAGATAAATATATCTCCAGACGACACTGCTCTGTTCCAATATAGTGGAGGGACGACCGGTATATCAAAAGCAGCGGTTGCAATGCACCGTAATCTGGTTGCGAACACCCTTCAGATCAAAAAATGGATGACTGATCTTAGAGAAGGTGGAGAGATTGTTCTCATGGGGATTCCCCTCTTTCACGTGTATGGCATGGTTGCAGGAATGAATTTCGCACTTGCTTCTGCAGCTACAATGATCATGATCCCTAATGTACGTGATTTGCACGATGTACTGGATAATATTAAGAAATATTCACCAACAATTTTTCCTGGAGTTCCAACACTTTATACTGCTCTCAACAACCATCCTGATGTAATTTCAGGAAAATATAATCTTTCTTCGATTAGAGCATGTCTTTCCGGCTCTGCCCCGCTGATGCGTGAAACCAAAGAACGCTGGGAAGAATTGAGTGGCGGAAAATTATTCGAAGGTTTCGGCCTTTCAGAAGCCCCAACAGCTACACATTGCAATCCACTCATGGGTGAAAATCGAACCGGATCAATTGGTTTACCTTTATCAGATGTTGATAGCCGCATTGTAAGCCTGGATGATGGCAAAACTGTTCTCCCGATAGGTGAAATTGGTGAACTGGTCCTAAAAGGCCCTCAAGTTATGAAAGGCTACCATAACATGCCAACTGAAACTGAGAATGCTCTTCAGGATGGCTGGTTATATACAGGTGATATCGCCCGCATGGATGAGGATGGTTATTTTTATATCGTAGATCGGAAGAAAGAATTAATTAAACCTGGTGGATATCAAGTATGGCCGCGTGAAGTGGAAGAAGCTCTCTCGGAAAACCCAAAAGTTTTGGAAGCAGGTGTGGCTGGGATACCAGATCCTTATCGAGGAGAGACCGTAAAAGCGTGGATTGTGGTAAAACCCGGCGAGACACTTACTGATGACGAGGTAAAAGCCTGGTGCAAAGAACGGCTTGCTGCTTACAAAGTTCCCACGCATATTGAATATCGCAATGAGTTACCAAAAACAACTGTTGGGAAAATATTACGTCGAGAATTAGTTCGCCAACACAAAGAAGCCGAATCTTAATTTACTCGTTATTTCCATAAAGAAAAAGCATCCCGCCATTGCGATGGGATGCTTTTTGTTTTACATTGCAAGAATTTCAGGAGTCCCGCTTTTCTTGGGATCGGGAGGGGGAAAAATTGCTTCAAATTCTTCCCGATTAAGCGTTTCCACCTGCAGCAAACGCTGTGCCACTTCTTCAAGTTTATTTCGATAAGTCGTTAATATCTCTCGAGTCCTCAAATACGAATCATTTACTAACTTACGTACTTCTTCATCTATTTTTTCTGCAATCGCTTCTGAATAATCTCTCTGCTCAGAAATTTCACGACCGAGGAAGATCAACTCTTCCTTCTGCCCGTAGACCATTGGACCCATTTCGCTGCTCATGCCCCACCTTGTAACCATGGTTCTGGCAATTTTCGTAACTCTTTCAATATCATTGGATGCGCCTGATGTAATATCATTGAACACCAGTTCCTCAGCTACACGCCCTCCAAGCAAACCTACAAGCTCGGCTAATAATTTTTTTCGAGAGATCAGCGTACTATCATCGATGGGAAGGGCTAATGTATAACCTCCCATCTGACCGCGTGAGATAATAGAGACTTTCTGAACTGCATTTGCTTCAGGGATCACATTCATGACTATTGCATGACCTGCTTCATGATAGGCGACCACACGTTTTTCTTCTTCGCTGATCAAGCGACTCTTGCGTTCTGGACCAGCAATAACACGTTCAACTGCTTCTTCAAATTCTGATTGACCTATAGCTTTCTTATTCCGTCGTGCTGCTAAAATGGCAGCCTCATTGACCGTATTTTCCAAGTCTGCCCCAACAAATCCAGGTGTAGAACGCGCCAGTACACCCAGGTCTACGTCAGCTTCAAGTGGTTTTCCTTTGGCATGCACTTTGAGAATTGCCTCCCTACCTCTCATATCAGGTCTGTCAAGGGTTACTCTTCGGTCAAAACGACCTGGACGTAATAATGCGGGATCCAAGATATCGGGTCTATTTGTCGCAGCAATAATGATTACATTGGTATCGGTATCAAAGCCATCCATCTCTACAAGAATCTGATTCAATGTCTGCTCTCGCTCATCATGTGATCCACCCAAACCAGCTCCACGCTGGCGACCTACTGCATCAATTTCGTCCACAAATACAATGCAGGGTGAATGACGCTTTGCCTGTTCAAATAGATCACGTACCCGACTGGCGCCAACACCAACAAACATTTCAACAAATTCAGATCCGGATATTGAGAAAAAAGGCACACTGGCCTCTCCTGATACAGCTTTCGCCATGAGAGTCTTACCTGTTCCTGGAGGCCCTACAAGTAAAACACCTTTTGGAATTCGCGCACCAAGTGCGATGAATTTTTCAGGTTCCTTCAAGAACTCTACTACTTCCTTTAGTTCTTCTTTCGCTTCTTCCACACCTGCAACGTCCTCAAAAGTAACGGTTGGATGATCTCCTGTGAACATCCGTGCTTTAGATTTTCCAAAGGCTGCTGCAGCATTGTTTGAACCTTGGGCTTGTCTGAATATGAACCAGAATAAACCAGCCAATAAAAGAAAAGGTAAAACATACCCAGCAAGAGTCATGATCCCCACCCAAGGACTTGGTGCCTGAACTTCAATTTTTACATTACTTGAAGTCAACTTGGATGGAGATACGCCCAAGTTTATCAATTGTTCGATCAAAGTTGTTTCCGGTTCTTTCCGTGTTGTTTGTTCAATCTTGGTATCATCACGGAAAATCACTTTTACGGTGTTATCTTCAGCCACAACCAATCGTGCAATGGTATTTCCTTCCTCTAATTGGGTGGCGAGTTCGTTCAATGTTAGAATTTTTTGAGAATCTCCCTGCGAATTAAGACTAAAATATAGCATCGACGCTATAGCTATAAAAAGCAGAAAGTAAATTATATATGACTGATTACGATTATTCACATAAGCCTCCTGATAATAGTTAGGATTATACCAACCTATGATTGATTTAACCAGACAGATATAATATCTTATATAAACTTCTTATAAATTCTTATTAAGGTTTTTTTCTCTCTCAGGTTCCTTCACCTAAACCATAATTATGGTAAACTTTGGTTATTCAAGCGAGATACCATGGCAGATATGATAAAAAAGCGAATTGTGTGTATTGAAGACGACGAGGATATGGTAGACCTCATCCGACTAATTTTGTCCCGAAGAGGCTTCGAAGTTTTTGGAGCTAACAGAGGGGTATCAG
The DNA here is from genome assembly GCA_043826315.1 of Chloroflexota bacterium. GTDB lineage: Bacteria > Chloroflexota > Anaerolineae > Anaerolineales > Villigracilaceae > UBA12087. Next base: position 6,226 of record JBDRQK010000014.1, on the reverse strand, counting down.
GGTTAGAAATTATTCGCAAGGAAAAACCAGATTTGGTCCTGTTAGATCTTATGATGCCTGAGATGGATGGATGGGAGGTTTACCAGCAAATCAAATCTGATGAATCCACTCAGAATATTCCTGTAATCGTTGTTACCGCCAAAGCCCAAAGTATCGACAGGGTTTTAGGATTGCACATAGCAAAGGTAGACGATTACATATCCAAACCATTTAGTCCGCAAGAATTACTAGACAGTATCGAATCTATCTTAATTCGTAAGTCTAAATCAGCTAGCAGTCAAACCAATTAATTTTCAAAATTAATCTTAGCGCATCTATCCCTAGCTTTATGCCTCACAAAATTGAAATATTCGTTAACAACCAATCTCTTAATAATCCAATCCAAGTCATATATTGCGATACCTTTTTCTGCCGATTGCGGGGATTCATGTTTCGGCATAATATTGCACTTGATGAAGGGTTGATCCTGGTTCAAAATCGCGAAAGTAAAATTGATTCATCAATCCATATGCTCTCAGTTTTTATGAATCTGGCTGTAGTCTGGATAGATTCTAGTTTTTCAGTGGTGGATGTAATTCTTGCAAAATCCTGGCACCTTGTTTATTTACCAGCTCATCCTGCTATGTATACTTTAGAAATCCACCCAGACCGTATATCAGAATTTAAAGTTGGCGACAAGGTTTCTTTTTATGAAGTCTAAATATTATATTCTTTTCATTCTTGTTACATTTATTTCATTGTGCTTCTCGCAAGTTCAGGCGCAAGCAAATAATCCACCCACAGGACCGATCTATATTGTAAGCCCAGGTGATTCTCTATTAGGAATCGCAGCCATTTTCGATGTCAGCTTAGAAGAAATAATGATTGCCAATAATATAATCGACCCGAATCAATTATTTCCGGGTGACCAACTTCTAATTCCTGGTCTGGATGGAATTAATGGTATTCTAGCTTCCCGGATCGTTTCTTTTGGAGAAACGCAACGAAGCCTTTCGCGGCAATATCGGATCCCGATTGTTCAACTTCGCAAATTAAATCATATCATTAGCCCTACTGAATTTTACGCCGGTGCTCATCTGATCATTATTCAAGATCCAGTAAAACCAACATGGACTGGTACAACTAATCTCGAATCTGAAGAAACCCTGCTTGAACGATCGATCAAAGATAATTCTGACCCCTGGACGATCATAGAAATTAACAATCTGGCTGACACTTGGGTTGCAATACCCGGGGATGTTCTATATATTCCCAGTTCTACTAGAAATTCATCTCAGACAGGTTTACCTTCGATTTTCCTCTCAGTGATTGTTGACCCTTTACCACTAACTCAGGGAAAAACAGCACAAATCCAAGTAATAACTTCCCAGGAAATTACACTCAGCGGGATTTTGGTTGATAAGGAGTTACATTTTTTCCCCATTGAAAAGAATTCATATGTCTCTCTTCAAGGAGTTCATGCACTTACCGAACCAGGTTTGTATCCCCTCCGTTTTGACGCGACCCTTCAGGATGGAAGTATTCAATCCTTTGAACAGATGATCCTTATTCAGACAGGTAACTACACATCAGAAATATTATTTGTAGATCCAGAATCGATCAATCCCTCAATCACGGCACCCGAAGAGGATTATGTGCGGTCCATTACAAGCAAAGCAAATCCGGAACGATACTTTAATGGGATGTTCAAAAGTCCAGCGATCCAATATGAGGACACAGGCTATTTCACCTCAAAATTTGGAAATCGACGAACATATAAGGGGATTGGTTCAGATTTGGAGATTTTCGGTTTCCATTCCGGCCTGGATTTTGGTGGTGGAAACGGATTACCAATTACTGCACCCGCCTCTGGAATTGTTGTTTTTACTGGTTTATTGGATGTACGAGGCAATGCGACAATAATAGATCATGGTTGGGGTGTCTACTCGGGTTTCTGGCACCAATCTGAAATCAAGGTTTCACTGGGTGATTTCGTTGAAACAGGTCAGGTGATCGGATTGGTGGGAGGCACGGGTCGTGTTACAGGGGCGCATCTACATTGGGAAGTGTGGGTTAATGGAATTCAGGTGGATCCGATGGATTGGTTGGAAAATACTTACCCTCATCCGTGATTAATTTTGACTTTCATTGAACTTATATGTGCAACAGAGTTATATTGAACCATTACTCCAGCAATTAGAAATATCAACTCAAAGCCTCAAGTCAAAGCTTGACTATAGTATTAATCTATTGTAAGATGTTTTGAATTGTGCAGATTGCGAAGATGATTTCTGCGTAATAAAAATCAGAACGGAGGTGATATCTTCCGCAGATAAATAATAACCCACACGTAACACCAATGAAAGCCTAATCCTGTTTTATTCCACGAGGAGGAAGAAGTATGTCAAAGCGTTTGTTAATCGTTTTTTCAGCTTTAATTCTAGCTACATTGGTTCTATCAGCATGTGGTCCCAAAGCATCAACGTATGAATGCACCGATGCGATCGGTTGCGTTACCGTTGCTCCGAGCGACCCAATCCATCTTGCCTATGCAATGGTAATTAACGGACCAGATGCAACCTTGGGTATTGACTCCCGTAATGGTGTCGAGATTGCGCTCGCTGAAAAGGGTCAACTGCTCGGTCACGATTTTCAACTGACAGGTGAAGATGATGGTTGTTCCGCTGAAGGCGGACAGGCTGCTGGAACAAAGTTAGCCGCAGACACGACCATTGTTGCAGTTTTCGGAACATCCTGCTCAAGTGCAGCCCGCGTTGCAATTCCTCTGCTTTCACAGGCTGGTTTTGTGACCATTTCTGCTTCAAACACCGCTCCTGACCTAACCCTGCCTGGTAACGAAAACAACTGGCCCGGCTACCTCCGCACAGCCCACAGCGACACCTTCCAAGGCGCTGCAGCTGCTCAATTTGCAGTGGATTACCTGCATGCTACCAAAGCAGCAACCATTCATGACGGTTCTCTGTATGCAGAGAGCTTGGCAAATCAATTTGCCGAAAGTTTCCAGGGACTTGGTGGAACCATAACTGCTCAAGAAGCAGTCGATCCCAACCAGACTGACTTCAAGTCTGTTCTGACCAGTCTTGCTCCCGGTGGTCCGGAATTGATCTACTACCCGATCTTCATCAAAGCTGGTGCTTTGATCACCCGCCAAGCCAAGGAAACCACAGGCTTGGAAGATGTTGCTCTTATGGGTGCTGATGGCATGTTCTCACCAGATGTTTCTTCAGGTGCTGGTGACGCTTCAGAAGGGTTATATGTCTCAAGCCCCGATCTGTCTGCATTTAGCGCAAAATACTCAACTTATTTCCTACCGAAATACCAGGAAATGTTTGGTTCAGAGCCGATCAGCATCTTCCATGCTCATGCCTATGATGCTGCCTGGATCGTAATGAATGCCATCGAAAAAGTTGCTGTTCAGGATGCAGATGGAACTCTTCATATTCCACGACAGGGACTTCGCGATGCGATGTATGCCACAACTGGATATGATGGTCTGACCGGAAAACTGACCTGCTCACCAACTGGTGACTGCGCCAATCCTGTAATAGCCGTCTACGAATATCATGCTGGCGAGTATCCTCCAATCAAGGTCTGGCCGTAATCCTGATTCGTTCTTTGCTCTGGTAAATTCAAGAGGGGCGGGATTTCTCGCCCCTCTTGATTAATAATTTTGCTTGAGACAGGAGTGTTATTATGCTGCGTACTTTGCGCCAAAGGATAACAATCGCGGATATTGTTGTTTGGATCATTGGAATTGCAATTGCATTTGTTGTAGTTTATGGCTCGATAAAAACTTTACAAGCGGGAAAATATGATGCCCGGGTCTGGATTGATCTCACAATAACTGGTCTTGCTTTAGGCGGGGTATATGCGCTTATTGCCCTGGGTTATACAATTGTTTATGGTGTTTTAAAGATGATCAATTTTGCCCATAGTGAGATTTTTATGTCGGGACCCTTTACAGCCGTATTCCTGGCACTAGCATTAAATGAATCTGGATTCTGGAATTCTCATCCTTTTATAAGCATTTTACTGGTTACAATTCTTGCAGCGGCAGTTTCCAGCATCTTGGCCATACTCCTAGAGAGGATTGCCTATCGACCTCTTCGGAATGCGCCTCGTTTGGTGCCACTTATTACTGCAATTGGAGCATCCTTCTTTCTTCAATATGCTTTCCGAGGATTTTTCGGATCTGGATTGCAGGCATATCCAGAATTGGATATCTTAAAAGGTACTTGGACAATCGGATCAATCCCAGTTTATAAAACGCAAGTTGTTGTTATCGTTTCAGCACTTATTATGATGTTGATCCTTTACGGTTTTGTCATGTTGACCAAAATGGGGAAAGCGATGCGGGCTGTTTCTGAGGATAAAGATGTTGCCGGTTTGATGGGGATCGATGTTGACCGTATCATTTCGACTACCTTTGCCGTGGGTGGTGCAGCTGCTGGTTTAGGCGGAATTCTATACATTCTCTTGTTTCCTGTTGTTCATTTCTTTATGGGTTTTATACCGGGACTCAAAGCATTTACGGCAGCTGTATTGGGTGGAATTGGAAATGTACCAGGTGCATTCCTGGGTGCCATGATCCTTGGGATTCTGGAAGCAGTTGGTCCCAGTCTATTTCTGAATGGAATGGGAATTGCTGCCCCATATCAATTGAAGGATGCTATTGCTTTCACCATCCTCGTTTTCATCTTGATTATCCGTCCTTCAGGTATTCTGGGGGAAAGAATTACCCAGACCAAAGCCTAAGGAGAAAATGCGATGCCAAATAGATCCACTTTAAAACAATTATTTATTGCTGGTCTAATTAATGGTGGAATAATTATCTTCCTGGGTTTGGTGGGAATGATTGAGACTTTCAACCAAAGGGATATCGTATCCGGTACGGTAACCATGGGTTTTCTGCTGCTGTTTCTGCCATATTTCATTTTTGGTTACTCTACAGCCAAAAAAGGAACGGATCAATCATTAAAGGGTGTGTTATTTGCCGGAGGATGTACCGGTTTGGTTGCAGGATTTACGTCCGCCCTTTTGCCTATTATTGGACATTTCGTAAACATACGTGATATGTTTATGAATGCTTCCCCCACTCTTTATTCAACCCTGAATTTTGGGCAGGGAATCTACTTTGGGGGATTCATCCTGACCCTGGTTGCAGGTATTATTGGCGCTCTTGGGGCTGTTTCCCTGGTGATCCCACCAAAAATCAGAAGTGCACTCCTACAAGCTGTTGTTTGGACTGTTTTACTAGGTTTAATGAGAGATGTATTAACCGTTATGATTGCACGCTGGGGGATATTCACACTCTTGTTTAAATGGTTATTTGCTACAAAAGGGTTATCGATTGCTGGCACATTTATCGTATTCATTTTGGTTGGTTTGGTTTCCTATTTCCGCCCAGAGAAAAAACAAAAAGTTGCCGACCCAATCAGAGTAGTCCTAACAAAAAAGCAGAAGAATGTCCGGCTGATAAAATTATTAGCAGCTGTAATTTTTATGTTATTTTTACCGCAAATTTTAGGGATTTATTTCAGTGAAATTCTCGACAATGTTGGTATTTATATTCTGATGGGTTTGGGATTAAATATCGTCATTGGTTTTGCTGGTCTACTGGACTTGGGTTACGTTGCTTTTTTTGCAATTGGTGCCTATGTAGTTGGTGTGCTTACATCTCCAGAAATGGGAGTAACTCAAATAACATTTTGGCAGGCTTTGCCATTTGCTCTCCTTGCATCTGTTACCGCTGGAGTAATTTTAGGGTTGCCTGTTTTGAAAATGCGTGGTGATTACCTGGCGATCGTCACAATGGGATTTGGGGAGATCATCCGTCTCCTATCTTTGTCGGATTGGCTTCGTCCCTATTTGGGTGGAACCCAGGGTATTCAGCGAATAGCCCGTCCTTTTATCGGAACCCTTGAGCTTAAGACCCAGGGGCAGCTCTACTATCTCATTGTCGCTGCCATTCTTGTGGCAGGTTTTATCGCTTTGCGCTTGAAAGATTCTCACATGGGTCGTTCCTGGATGGCATTAAGAGAGGATGAAGATGTTGCCCAGGCAATGGGTATCAACCTCGTAGCCACAAAATTAACAGCCTTCGCTACCGGTGCTTTCTTTGCGGGTCTGGCAGGAGCAATTTTTGCAGCAAAATTATCTTCCGCTTATCCACAAAGCTTCAATCTTTTCGTATCAATCAATGTGCTTTGTTTGATCATAGTCGGTG
>JBDRQK010000013.1:0-6957 GCA_043826315.1 Chloroflexota bacterium | reverse complement strand
TTATTTAGCGATCAATCTGAAAGACTTCAATCGAGGTAATTATTAACCAGGGAATTTTCAATAGACCTCAAGGTGTCAAGGTTTAAAAACATACGGCACACTTAATGGTGTTTGGCAAATTTCACCGAAAATCAAGGGGTGGAGGACTATTTAGGTTTCAAGAGTTGATGATTTCCTGGAAACATGGATGGAAGCATTTCTGATTGACGGAAAAGCAGCCAAGATTGCTAGTGGAACGTTTCCCTTCTACCGGAAAAAACTCAATTTGAATTATCGATTTCCCTATGAGAGGAGGCTTACGACATTCTTCTTATATAATTTGGATTGCTTGATTCAAGGCGTCATATTTGATCACAATAATTTGTAGATTTGTTACATACTTTCATCATGGAACAAAACTAGGGCTGTCACCAAAGATCTACTGGGACAGCCCCTTGACATTCAAATAGATATTCTATTAGCCTGATTATTCTGTCAGTAGACGTTTTTTGAAAAGGGGAATAAGGAGCATTGCGACAATGCTCAAGCCCATCAGAGCGCCCAGGAGGTAGTCATTGGTAGTGTGCCGGACATAGTGAGTAGCCCCGCTGGACACCACAGTCACCAGACCGCCGATCAAACCAACATACCAGCCTGAGATTTTCTTCTCGCCCAGCAAGTAAATCGCTGCTATGCAAAATCCCATGCCAACCCATAAAGCCAGCCAACCGAAGTAGGTTATGGCGATCCCCTCAGCAAACAATGGACGGCCTGGGTGTCCGAATAGTATGCGGTAGGCCGCGTGTCCATTGGCAAAATTCTCTGCTGCGGTCACTCCCAACATAAGGAAAACAAGAAAATCAACTATCTTCTGAGTCCTGTCCACTTTATCAGCCAGAAGAATGGTAAAATAAGGTATTAAACCAATCATCATGATCGTAATGGCTGGTGGAAATCCGCCTTGAACGCTGCCAACAAAGTTCAACCATGGCACGAGCATATAAGCGCCGCCGATGGCTGGAACGGCCAGACAAAGTAAGGCAAGACCACGCGTCCATCGTTCTCCACGAAATAGTGGCAACGCAATTACCAATAAGACCAACCCTGCAACTACAGAAAGAGTACTCCAGAATGGATAAAAGAAGCTTACCAACCAGACAGTTAAAGTCAGCAGTGGAGCCTGTGGGTTGTTCTCAGCTGTGAATTTAACAATGCGTTCCTGTTGCGCTGTAACTATCGGATTGACCATATCAAACCCGATAAAAGGTACCAAAACGATCATCAGGATGGCAGCAACCAATATCAATGCGATAACTGTGATACGGATGTTTCGAGGCGTTTGAACTAACATGTTTTTCTCCTTGAAGTATGATATGAATTGATATCGTGAATATATTCACTATTAATTTACAGTATTTATTTTATTTTTCCTTGATAAAAGTTAAGAAATTCGCATATTTGTAGTTATGGATTATTCAATTACACGCCTGATCGAACGGTTAAGCCAATCTGAGGTATTTAGATTCTTGACAGATGAAGAGCGCCTTGAGTTGGCAAAGTTAGCCATGCGCAAATCGTTAATTAAGGGAGATGTTCTCTGTCGTCAAGGGGACCATCGCCGTTTTGTGACCTATATAGCAAGTGGCACACTCCGATCAGTTATTAATAATCCGGAAGGGAAGGAGTATTTTGTTTCCAATTGGGAAGCAGGAGATGAATTTTGGAGTCATACCCTTCTGGATGATGAACCAATGCCATCAACCCTGGAAGCAATAAAATCTTCCACGATCTTTTGGTGGATTGGAGAGCCTGTAATGGAGTTGATCCTTGGCAACAAAGCTGCCGCACGTGCATTAATATGCCGGCAGACAAAAATAATCCGCAAGCGACGCGAAAATATATACAACTTGGCTTTCAATCCGGTTGCCAACCGTTTGGCAAAATTGATTCTAGAAATATTCATCAAAGCTGATAATCCAACTGTCCAACGCGATTTATCTCTTGGAGATATGGCAGCCATGATCGCCACTTCACCTGAAGTCATTTGCCGGATCATGTATCAATTTCAAGCGGATGGCCTGCTTAGTATCGACCGCGCCAGTATAACCATACATGATCATGAAGGTTTGAAGAAGTTCCTAGTGTAAATGGAGTTTTCCATGACCCCATTAATCAAACGATTGTCTTTTCATCCAGTATTTTCATCCTTGGACAAGTCTACAATAAATTTCCTTGCTGATTCCGGCGTTGAAAAACATTTTAATAAAGATGCATACATTACCCACCTGGAAGATATTTGGCCTTTTTTTTTCATCGTCCTGGAGGGGAGTGTGGAAGCAACAAAAATATCGATGGAGGGGCGGACCCTGTTGGTCAGTGTTTTTGCCAAGGACGATATGTTTTGGGGGCCTGCATTTTTTCACGAAAACGCTCGCATGCCAGTTATTTTGCAAGCTGATCAGCCAAGCGAAATTTTATTATGGTCAAAAGAAATCCTGCAACCCATCATTTTAGAGAATAGCAAACTGGCATGGGAAATCTCGCGCAAAATGGTTGAATACATGATGCGCGTCAGTTCCATGGTCGATGGACTCGCCTTTCAAACTGTTGGTGGCAGAGTGGCACAATTCCTGCTTGATCAATATCCTGTAACTCAAAAAAATCTTCCAAGAAATATAACTCTTGTTGATATTGCCGCTCGAACAGGGACAACCAGTGAAATGGTTTGCAGGCTTCTCCAACAATTTTCCAATAACGGGGCAATAGAGATCACTCGGACGGAATTTTCAATAATGGATAGGTCGAAATTAGAAAGCATCGCCAGTAAATCCTGAAATAACATCCATGAGATCTTAATGAAATAGCCAATCTTATTGTTTTCAAATGGACCTGACAACGGCTTCTTGCCTTCGTACAGCTCTGAAAACCGACCAATTGATCAGAAGATCATTTGACACTGCATTGACAAAACAATTTCATGCATAAGTTATTAATCTTATTCTACATTCCTGGGCACGAACATGTCTAAAGAATGATCAATTTTAGTATATATTTCAGGCAAATGATTTTGATCGGGGTTTATATTTTAAAATTCCTGTTCATGAAATTAATTGATCGTTCGTGGTTTACTCAGATATAAAATCCATTTTCTCTTAAAATTTATCCCCCGCATTTCTGACATGCACTTCCTGGTTTGATATTTATCACCGGATTTGTATTACTGTGAATATTACTTTTTCTTGCGTTAAAGCAAGTTATTGAAAAAGTACTTGTGATAAAGTGCACACGTAGGTTTAAAAAGCGAATGTCACTTGATAATTATCTGGTGGCAGGCTTTAATTCAATAATAGGAGAGAAGAAATGAAGAAATCGTATCCAGTTTTTGCCATCTTGCTTATCGCTGCCTTTGTCCTTTCGGCGTGTGCCCCCGTAGCCACTGCTGAACCGACAACTCCGCCAGACGAAACGCAAGCAACACTTCCATCGGAGGCAACTCCTCCAACAGAAGTTGTAACCCCGGCTCCCGAAGTTACCGACGAACCTGTCGAAACAAGTATCTGGGACCAGGAGTATATATCAGAAGTACCACCTATCATGATGATCGACCCGTATTTCAAGATTTTTGGGCAGTCACAGGTAGCCGTACCCTATTATTATGAAGATGCTGTTAAATTGGCTGGTCACTCATGTGGTGCGACAACAGGCGCATGGACTATCACCCGCAAGGCGCTGGAAGTGCTTTATCCAAATGGGGAAATACCGGTACGCGGCCAAATTGCAGTGGAAGCTCCAGGTGCGGAAGATGAGTGGTTCGTTGGTGTATTTGGCGAAATCATTTCCTTCGTAACAGGCGCATCACCCAAAACAGGTTTCATCGGTGCTGAGTTTGGTGAAACAAATGACCTTTTTGTGCGCAAAAATAAAATGGTGTACCCGGAAGAACCTACTGGTACCTTACCTCCAAAAATGGAGTGGGTATTCACACGACTCGATACCGGTAGAAAAGTCGGTGTTGTATTTAATCTTTCCATTATTACTCCGATCGCAACCGAAGAGCGGCAGGCGATGGGTAAGAAGATGGCTTTGGGTGAAGCAACTCCTGAAGAAGCCGCAGATTATGTGAAATACTGGAATGATAGAGCCATATTTGTGTTGGAAAATGAAGCTATGGATGGCTTTTTCACGGTCACTGTTTATGAAGAAGGATTGGCACAAACCCCACCTTCGATCGTGTCTGGTTTGGAGTCAGTACCGGCAGATGAATTTGCCTGGGATCAGGCTTATATAACTGAAGTTTCACCAATTATGATGATCGATCCATATTTTCAGATTTTTGGTCAATCACAAGTTGCCATTCCCTACTATTACGAAGAGGCGGTTAAATTAGCCGGTCATTCTTGCGGCGCGACAACAGGCGCATGGACAATTACCCGCAAAGCCCTTGAAGTGCTATATCCCAACGGGGAGATCCCGGTGCGTGGTCAAATTGCAGTGGAAGCCCCGGGTGCTGAGGATGAATGGTTTGTTGGTGTCTTTGGTGACATCATCACCTTTGTTACCGGTGCGTCTCCACATACAGGATTCATCGGTGCAGAATTTGGAAAAGCGAACGATGTCTTTGTACGTCAAAACAAAATGGTTTATTCCTTGAAACCAACCAACCAGCTTCCGCCAATGCGCGAGTGGATTTTCACCCGCCTGGATAATGGTAAAAAAGTCGGCATCAAATTCAACCTGGTGATCATCACCCCTCTTCCAACTCCAGGGCGTATATCCATGGGCAAGAAAATGGCTGCAGGTGAAGCTACTGCTGAAGAAGCTGCAGATTATATCAAATACTGGAACGATCGAGCCATTTTTGTATTGGATAATGCAGATATGGATGGATTTTTCTCTGTGAAAATTTATGAATAGATATCTCATGAGAATCCGTATCAAAACGATTTTGAAGAATTCATCAAGTTGATGTATAAAGGTTAGGGGACTCCAGATTGTTATAAGGCGGATACTAAATGTGTCTGCCTTATAACAGTGGAGTGACTGAGAAGAAACAAATCTGTAATAAAAAAAATGGAAAGAAGTGCATAAAAGCATTTTTCAACAATATATTTGCGATATTCTACACTTATATACTTATTTTGGAGGTATTAATGAAAGAAACTTCTCAAAAGAACCGTACGATCATGTCCATCCTTGCCATTGTTCTAGGTTTATTGATGGTAACCATAATTCCTTTCCTGGTTCAGACTTCCCTCGAGAGAGTCCTGCATGGTTTGGATGAGCATATCAAAGCTGGAAACCCGACCTTTTCCAGTGGGCTGCCTCTTTTTGATCTCTTCTATCCTGTCTGGCGGGCATTCATCTTTGTGGCTGGCGCAGCACTGATCGTCCTCTCCCAGGAGATCAGAAAAGGTGAAGAGTGGACTTACCAGATCGCCATGTCATTATTTGCATTGCCTGCCATAGGTGGTATGTTCATGTTCCTGCCATACGTAAGTTGGGTGGACGGATTCCCGCTACCAATGCTTATTTCAGTGATCGGTTTGATAGGTTATTTTAGTTTCATTTTCCTGCGCAGAGCTGAAACAGCTCAAAAATGGGCTCGTTTTGCAGCGCTTACCTTCATTGGTATGTTATCCACCCACGCCTTTACGATCGGGATCGGCGCACAACGTACCATGGCAACCCGACCGGGTTATCCTTTCTATCCGGATTTTACCTGGTGGTTATTCAATTGGGTGGGTGAAGTGAACTGGGTGGCTGTGATCCTGCTTTTCCTCTCAATTCCTTTACTTTCCATTGGGAAACGCAAGGGTTGGTGGCTGGCCATTATAGGGACGATCGCCATCCTGATGATCGATATTCCAACCCAGCTTTTCCGCACAAAAACATTGGATTATCTTTATGGCACATTACTGGGACTTGGAGTATTGTTCTTCACAATGGTGCCTTTCTTCAAAAAGCATTTGATTGTGGAAGAGGTCGAGGAAGAATAATACCGGGTACATTCAGTTCTTGAGCATGGCGTATTTGATAAACAAATACGCCATACTCATCAGGTTGTCAAAAACTATGAAAATTGATCCTTACAAATATCCTGTTGTCATTATTTCAGCATTTGTGATCGGCATGCTCATTGCATTTGCTTTTGGATTTCGCCCGCAACATGGCTCAACAGATCGGAGCGGGCAAGGGCAGTTTCCACCAGTAATGGTTCAAAATACCCTCTTCTGGGAGTTCCCAATCACATGACTACCAAAAATATTTCCAGTTTGATGAAAATTCGCAAAGGGATGCTGGTGTTTGCTGTGATCGGTACTTTCTTAATAGGCATCCGTCATTTGTTGCCTGGTGAAGCAGGCAGCGGTGGTTCGTTTGATGCTTTTTGTCCATTCGGTGCTATTGAAACCATGTGGAAATATGTCACCACCCGCCAAACATTGTTAAGTACAAACCTGCTCAACTTTTCCATCCTCGGCGGTACGCTGGCTGTATCGTTGGTAGCTGGGCGTGCTTTCTGTGGTTGGATGTGCCCATTGGGAGCAGTGCAGGAAGGGTTGGCAAAGATAGGGCGGTGGCTGGCGGGAGATAAAAGTCGCGTTAAAGGCAAACCTGGCAAATTCCTCTTGCCATTGCGGTGGCCGGATACGGTAGACCGCCCGCTACGATATGCCAAATATATCATTCTGGCGCTTATAATCTTAGCCAGCGCATTTGCGGTTTATCCTCCCTTGTACTCCTTCTGTCCGGTTCGTGCCGTCTTCAGTTTCAGATTGACCAGCGCTTTTCTATGGAGCGTTCTGGTAATTTTTATAATCACTTCTTTGCTGGTGGAGCGAATTTGGTGCAAATATCTTTGCCCGCTCGGTGCAGCATTGGCTATCTTCAATAAAATTTCCCCGATCCGTTTGCATGCAGATTTTGATTCCTGTAACCACTGCGGGCGTTGTGATGTTGAATGCTCAATGGGTATCAAGG
>JBDRQK010000012.1:0-5340 GCA_043826315.1 Chloroflexota bacterium | reverse complement strand
CTGCTGAACGATCAGTTTCGATATCTCGTAGATTATTAACGACCAGGATATTTGTGATCAATAAACCTATACCAAAACCAGCCCAAACGACTGGTATACCAATAGTGTGGGTTTGTACAAAATATGTTCCGCAAACTGCGACAAGACCAAAATAGATAAGAACAAAAAGATCACCGAGAGAATGGTATCCAAATGGGAAGGGTCCTCCGGTATAAGCCAGGGCAGCAAATATCGCAGACAATCCTATGATGCTAACGACCCAGCCTGCAACCCAGGCAAGATAAGCTCCAAGCGCAATTGATATGGCAAACACTACAATCATGCCAGTCTTTATTTGTCTTGGAGAGAGAAGACCGGCTTGGGCAACACGTGTTGGTCCCAGTCGTTGACTGGTGTCTGCGCCGCGTTGATTGTCAAATAGATCATTCGCAAAATTTGCTCCAATTTGAAGAAGGATTGAAATGCACAAAGCAGCCAGTGCAGGCCAAAAGCTAAAATTACTATCTTTTAAAGCTAACGCACTTCCGAGAATGACCGAAGCTGCTGCAGCTGGCAATGTCTTAGGTCTGGCAGCCAATATCCAGATCTGGGTTTTTGTCAATCGATTTTGTTCTATCATTGATTTACCTTAAAAATCCATATAAGATGGTAGTTTGTTAGCAACTTTTACTCTTTAATAGCATCCAATAGAAATCGGAGAAGATAGAACGATCAGGAGATAAATATGCCATTATTTGAATTTGAATGTATTGAATGCAACAAAACCTTTGAAGATCTTGTACGAAATAACATAGATCTCAAATCTGTTATCTGTCCGTTCTGTGGCAGTGATAGTACAAGAAAGAAAATTTCTACCTTTGCTTCAAGGGTTGTCGGTGCGTCCATTTCTTCTAATATGAGCTCAGGCATTACAGCTTCATCATGCAGCAGTGGTAGTACCTGAGGATTTTAACCTCATGCCTGGCCGTGTGCCAGTATTAGATTACTGAAATTAATCTCATGGTGTCAGAACAAGATGTCCGTTGGCATTGCTGATAATATCCTGCATATCCCATAACATGGGGTAATATTGGATGTTTCGCCATAGGTCAACCATATTGATGTAATTTGGATTATAAGCATGACCGGATTGACCGGTAGGGTGGACGGTGAGTGAGTTACGCATGTCACTCAGGTCTACGATCATACGCAGGGATGGAAGAGAAGTGAGTTCAAAACCTTTTGTGGCATTCCACCCTGTCGCATTAACAATGGATGCTCCTCCGCTGGTTGGGAAGGGACCTCGATTAAAGAGGTTTTCAATTGGGGAGATCCCGGAATTTCCTAATGTCTGGTTCTTAAATATTGCTGCGTGAAGCTCACCCCAGAGCCATTTCGTTGGATCTTTGCCAAGAGCTGATTGTACTTCTGAAACAGCTTGGTTAAAAGACATCTTAAAAATATCTTCCCGAGTTTCAACCTTATCTGTTGTTAATTGTGAATCCCACCAGGAACTTTCGGCGAGTGAAGCCATGTTGCTTACCACTTGAAACCAACGACTTGAGCCAACAGGCTGCATATCATCGGGTAGATCATCACCAAAAGTATTTGCTAAAAAACTTTTCCAAAAGGATGAATAGAGAGCAGCAGCAGCTGAATTCATGTCATCCTGATAATCCCAATTTATAAGAATGGAACGGTACTGGTCAAGATTTGGATCCTCAAGTTCAGTTCTCAATAGCAATGGCACGAGAATGGCAGCGCTGGCATCGTAATTATCGCCTTGTATGTTTTTAAAGAATTCAATGTCAATTGGTATTGCAGCGGATTCGATCAATTCCACAATACGTTTCGCTCTGAAACCATAATCCCAGTCAGTTGTGATCAAGTATGGATAATCCCATGGGTTAACCTGGTTGTTTGCTGAGGCGATAAAACCTGATGAAGGATTTAAGGCATAGGGTAATTGTTCAAAAGGGATGTATCCCTGCCAATCATATTCACCAGTCCAACCAGGAACGGGTAAGCGGCCATCACCGGATTTGCGTATCGGAATATTGCCTGGCATTTGGTAGCCAATGTTTCCATCAACATCCGCATAGACCAGGTTCTGGGCTGGGACAACAAAATCCCGGGCGGCTGTTCGGAATTCATCCCAATTTTGAGCCTTATCAAAACCCCATATTGCATTGAACAAATTCGTTGGCTCAAGCGCAGTCCAACTTAGGGCGATAGCATATTCAGCTGGTAGATCGATTCCGGCATTATTTGTGAAAGATTCATCAGGTGTTGCTACATCTTGTTGAAGAGGGCCATAACTATCAGAGATAATCGGTCCATGGATGGTGCTTCGAACGATAATATCTACAGGATCTTCGCCTGCAACTAAAATTGTCTCCTTCCGCAAATCCATATCAATCCATTTGCCAAGATACTCATATTGGTTGGGATTATCCGGATTGATTTTTTCAATAAATAAATCTTGCACATCTGGTGCAACATTGGTCACTCCCCAGGCAATGCGGTCGTTATGTCCGATCACAACACCTGGGACACCGGCAAAAGAGAATCCGGTCACATTATACGGACAGGCATCGTTTTTGGGTCGACAATGCAAACCTACTTGATACCAGATCGAGGGCATCTGGATACTCAAATGAGGGTCGTTTGCCAACAATGGTTTCCCTGTATCAGTAAGTGATCCTGCCACGACCCAATTGTTGGAGCCGATTTCGGCTCCGATCGGTCCCAGGAGAGAAGTTAAGTTGGAAATATGATCTGATACTTTGTTAAATAGTTGATCAGGTATGTTTAAAATAACAATATTTGTTGTGGTTTGGTTTTGTAATGCATATTCACCGATATTTGGAACGATAATCGGGTGATTCGCCGAATACGTCGGGTAGAGTTCGTTTACTTTTTCAACAGTGAGTGTTTTTAAAAGAATAGCTCGATCAATTTCAGTATTCATGTTTCCACCCAGGTCCCAGGCCATTGATTTCGCCCAGGTGAGCGTATTTATGGGAGTCCAAGCTTCAGGTTTATAGGATGGATTTAGAAATTTTAGGATCCCGTATTCCAGGCTGATTCTTGTTCCTTGATGATCACTCAGATAAGCATTTACACCTTGGGAATAAGCCTCGAGCATGGATCTTAATTCCGGATCCAATAGTTGATATTCTTTTTCAGCCAGCTGTCGCCATCCGAGTGCACGAAGAAAAGCGTCTGTCTTGACTTCAGATGGGAACATTTCGGCAAGCCTTGCTGATCCGATATGCCTCCAAAAATCCATCTGCCAGAATCGTTCCTGGGCATGAATATAACCTTGAGCTAAAAACAGATCTTGCGATGAAGAAGCATAGATATTAGGTATACCCATATCGTCCAGGTATATGTCAACAGGTTCGATCAATCCGGGAATATTCAGTTCACCGTCAACTTTAGGAAAGGATTGGGGAATGGATATTCTTAACCAAAGATAGGCTGCAGTCAGTACAAATAACCCAAGAAGAACTGTAATAATACCTGACCATTTGAGAAACGCCCCGATTCCTTTGTTCATGATTTCCTCCATCTGGCGATAGAATTATTTATTAATTATATCCTCGAATAAAAGGACTTCACATAAAAAAGCATTATAAGGATGACTGGTTTGATATAATTTTCATGTTAAGAATTATTGATCAATAACTATATAGAAAAAATCTAATAAAAAATAAAGAAGATCCTTATGAAACCTTTTTCGCTTATTTTTACATATGCCAAAAAATATACCGGTAGTCTGATTGTTACAACAATCAGTATGTTGGCGCTTGTAGGTGTGCAATTGTTGATCCCATGGATCATAAAGTCTTTAATTTCATTGGTAACTGAACCGAGTGGCTCAGTTGATACCATTGATACGATCACAAAAATGGCAGGTCTTGTACTGGTGGTTTACGTTGCCAGGGCGATCCTGCAATTCCTTCGTTCCTATGTGGCTCATATTGCTGGTTGGGGGGTAGTTGCAGATGTGAGAAAGTATATCTATGACCATATGCAAAGATTATCGTTGCGCTTCTATGAAGACAAGCAAGTCGGTCAATTAATGTCAAATGTGGTCAATGATACTGACCTTTTTGAACAATTGATTTCCCATGCGATACCAGATGTCGTTGTCAATATCCTGACATTCATTGGTGTTACAGCTGTGTTGCTTAATCTGAATTGGAAATTAACTATATTAAGTATGTTGCCAATTCCTTTAGTGATTATATCTTTACGAGTTTATGCAAAATACGTTCGCCCTGCTTTTAGGAGTAGACAAAAAGAATTAGGTGATTTAAATGCCATGTTAAATGATAATCTTTCAGGCATAAGAGAGATCAAATCATTCACACGGGAAACAGATGAATCTTATAGAGTGCATTCTAGAATAGATAGTTATCGGCAATCCTTGTTGAATGCGCTCAAGCTTATGGCGACATTCCAGCCTTTTGTAGACTTCACGTCTTCCATTGGAACGTTGATTGTTATCTACTTTGGTGGCCAATTAGCAATAAAAGGAATCTTGCCTGTTGCTGATCTGGTTGCCTTTTTCCTTTATCTGGATATGTTCTATAACCCGGTCAGGGTATTGAGTGGAGCATGGGAGGCGATTCAAAGTTCCCTTGCTGGTGCTGATAGGGTTGCTGGATTGCTTATCGAGAAGGAAGAACCGAACAATATTCCAGGTTCTATCGATATAAAGGATCCCATAAGGGGCGATATCCGTTTTCAGGACGTATCTTTTGAATATACAAGCGACAATCTTGTATTGGAAAATATAAATTTGGAGATTAAAGCTTTTGATGTGGTTGCTTTAGTGGGTCCTACAGGTGTGGGTAAATCAACGTTGGTAAGTTTGATTGCCCGTTTTTACGATGCCACAAAGGGAAAAATTTTCTTGGACGGAAGAAATATTTGTGAGTACACATTGGAGAGTTTACGTCAACAGATAAGTGTTGTTCTTCAGGATGTATTTCTATTTTATGGAACCATACGCGAAAATATTTTATTTGGAAAACCCGAAGCAACAAACGAGGAATTAATCCTTGCAGCCAAAGCAGCTAATGCGCACGATTTTATACAGGGTTTGCCGGATGGTTATGATACTCTGGTTGGAGAAAGAGGTATCAAGCTTTCTGGAGGTCAGAAACAGAGGGTTTCTATTGCCAGGGCAATACTGAAAAATACACCTATTCTGATACTTGATGAAGCCACCTCTTCAGTGGATACGGAAACAGAGATGCAGATTCAGCAGGCTTTGGAGCGTTTGATGGTAGGTAGAACCACGATAGTAATTGCGCATAGATTATCTACAATAAAGAATGCCAATAAGAT
>JBDRQK010000011.1:0-7138 GCA_043826315.1 Chloroflexota bacterium | reverse complement strand
GCCAACGCCAGCCTTTTCCAACTTACCTGCATATTTTGGACCAATTCCTTCTACATCAATCAGCTTTGCCATGGTTTTCCTTTCGAATAATTATTCTTATTTTAAACACATTGTTTTCTGGTGTAAATATACTATATTTGATTCACAAGCACAAGTCACTCGTGGGAAATAGCCCGGATATGGTTTTTATTATGAATAGTAAATCAAATAATATTAGTCGATCTCATTAATATGAACATAGTCATGAACGATTGATCCGGGCATATCGGGATTTATTTACCAGGCTTTGATGGCAGGAATTTTCCTGGAAGTGAATAATATTATTGGTTGTAATGTTCTTGAAAATTTGACCCACGCAGTCTTACCCCTTATAATCAATTATAGATTATCCAATAAAATAACTGATAGGAAAGGGAATGGATCGAATGTCAAATAAAACTAGTGATAATAAAGGGACCGGAATTGACCTTGCGCAATTATTTGGAGCTGTTGCCAGCAATCTTTCTGAAAACCGTGATGCTTTGAACAAAGCTGATACGTATAATTCGGACCATGGGGATAATATGGTAGGCATTTTTCAAACCATTTCAAAGATTGTCCAGGGCAAATCAAATGTCAGTCAAGCCAGTCAGTTGGCTGCAGCCAGCAAGGAATTAAAAAAGACAAAGAGTGGATCCGCGAAATTGTATGCCGAAGGGCTTGAGCGAGCCTCCAAGGTATTTAAAGGCAAAGTTATAAATCAAGAAAATGCTGCTGCCTTGATCCAGGCACTGATGGGTGGTGCTCAGCAGGAAGTCAATCCAGAACCACCAGCAGAAACAGGCGCAGGTCTTTTTGGATCATTAATGGGTGCTTTGGGAGGAGGGCAAGCGGGTGGACAGACGGACGACAAAAACGACCTTGATATCGGAGATCTACTTAATGTAGGCATGGCTTTTATGGATTCCAAGCAGAAGGGGGGGAGCAATACAGAAGCATTGATCAATGCTGTTTTATCTTCCAGCCCATTGGGACAATCCAGCCATCGAGCTCAGTCAGGTTCACTGGTTGCAAATACGATCATGCAAATGCTTGGTTCAAAGAATCAATAGTTAAGATAACCTTAGTATTTCCCCCTTGCGATTCTATTGGCGAGGGGGCTTTTTAATCCTGTACATCAATAATCGAATTGATCATTTATGAAATGGTAGTTAATATCGAATTTAGAACCCTCTCTACTTGCAATTTTATTCACGCACATATATAATCCGACCAACTTTGGTGTAATTCTGGAGGAAATTGATGATAAACAAATATTATAAAAAATTTGTGGCTCTAGGATTTATCCTTTTTACGGCTTTATCTGCTTGTAGTGGGACGGCATCCAATAATGCATCACCTGCAGCAGTGGTTGAATCTTATTTAAAGGCATTGGTTGCCAAGGATGATAAATCTCTCTCGATCCTTTCCTGTTCAGATTTTGAGGCTGATGCGCTTATGGAGCTTGATTCATTTCAGGCTGTGGAAGTACGATTGGATGGTCTAGCGTGTTCAGCTGTTGGTACATCCGGGGAGTTTTCTCTGGTCAACTGCCAGGGGAATATTGTCGCTACCTATAATGGTGAAGATCAAAATATTGACCTCTCAGCCAGAAATTATCAAGTGATCGATCAAAAGGGCGAATTCCTGGTGTGCGGTTATCAATGAAATTTCGACTTTTTACAAGAGAAAACCTTTGGGCACTGTTATTCTCATTAATTCTACTTGCCCTTGTGATCCTGAGCGCTGACACGTCGCCAACCTGGATATATCAAGGGTTTTAATGAGCCTGGGTAGTATCGTTATTGTAAGTGTAATATCGCTTATTGTCGGTCTTGTGAGAGATCTTGGTTGGCGCAAGTATTCTATTCTAGGCATAAGCGTTATAACCCTCTACTTTTTTCAACCTGCATTATCGATCAGATATTTGGGTTTTTGGTTGCCAACAATTACTCTTTCAATTACAGTGCTGAGCTGGATCCTGACAAGTGATCATGAAAGCCATCATTGGAGGGAATTTTGGAAACCAGGTAGTGTTATTCTTGGAGCGATCTTAATAATTGCCTCTGGCAGATATATCGGTCCATTATCTGTTCTCATCCAATCCCAACCTCCTCTTCTTATACAAGTTCTTATTGCGGTTTTATTAATATTGTTGGTTATGCTGATAACCACGAAATTACCAGAATCAATTAATCCTTATTGGATTATGCTCCTGGTTATTGTTTTTATTGTAGTTAAAACTCCATATCTCTCAAAATCCTTGAGTTATCTGCTCAGGAACATAAACCAGCAATCAACTGAATTGGCGTCTGCAATTGATATTGGTTGGCTTGGTTTTTCATATATCACGTTTCGGATCATTCACACGATCCGGGATCGCCAAACAGGAAAACTACCGGCAGTGGACCTTGTTGAATACATAAACTACGTTATCTTTTTTCCAACACTTACAGCCGGTCCAATTGATCGTTTGGAAAATTTTGTACGATCACTCAGGTTACCAATAAAAGAACGCTTTGAAGTCGTTGGTGTAGGTGGAAAAAGAATAATCATAGGTTTGTTTAAGAAATTCGTTATCGCGGATTCACTTGCGATCATTGCTTTGAATAGTACGAATGCAACTCAGATCGGCTGGACTGGTTGGATGTGGATCAGCCTCTATGCATTCGCATTTCAGATATTCTTTGACTTTAGCGGGTATACGGATATCGCGATAGGTATGGGGCGATTAATGGGGTTCAAATTGCCCGAAAATTTCTCTTCACCATATTTGAAACCAAACTTGACACAATTTTGGAATAATTGGCATATGACTCTGACCCAATGGTTTCGAGCATATTTTTTTAATCCGCTTACTCGAAGTTTACGGTCAGGGAAGAGGGTCTGGTCAATACCTGCAATAATTTTTGTAACCCAATTGAGCACAATGATACTGATCGGTCTTTGGCATGGAGTATCATTGAACTTTATTCTGTGGGGTGGGTGGCATGGTTTGGGATTATTCATCCACAATCGTTGGAGTAGTCTGTTTAATAACCGAGTTCAAGATTGGGCAACCACTTCAATTAAAAAGTTGATTGTCAATATTTCTGGAATTCTATTAACCTTCAACTTCGTTGCTATCGGATGGGTGTTTTTTGTATTACCCAACCCTGCGATGGCTTGGCATGTCATCCAAAAGCTATTCGGAGGGGTATGACCACAAAGACAGGGAACGGAGTTGAAATTGGCAACACGGAAAAGGAAAAGATCCGACTCTCAATGGTTGTAATTAAGGGGTTCGTACTATTCCTGGTATTCTATTTGTCCCTTTCAACTTTTGGATTAAACTGGATCGGAAAACTTTCACTTTATAACCATATCTTTCCTGGAAGATTGAGATTGCCTTTTGGGGAAAATCCTTCAGAAGCTTACAATTTTAGTTTAGACAATTTGGATGCAATGTTTGCTTCTCATGTCATAAGCGCTGATCGAAGATTAAACGATGAATATCGGGTTTTTGTGATCGGTGACTCTTCCATTTGGGGAATTTTACTCAAACCAGAAGAAACCCTTTCCGGATTGGTTGGTAGTGATTTGACGAATTGCGATGGTCGAACGATAAATGTATATAACCTTGGATATCCGACTTTATCATTGACAAAAGATATCATGGTCCTTGAGAAAGCCATGCAATTCAAACCAGATCTGATCATCTGGTTTGTCACTTTGGAGTCTTTTCCTTCGGATAAGCAACTATCATCTCCAATTGTTGCCAATAATTTAGCCTATATCAAACAGATAACAGAAAAGGATGATTTAAATTTAAGGTTAACAGAACCGTCCGAAACTTTAATGAATCTGTTTGAAAAAAACTTTTTGCATCAGAGACGTGCTCTATCAGACCTTCTTCGTTTGCAGTTATATGGTGGTATGTGGGCAGCGACGGCAATAGATCAATATTATCCGGAAGATTATGAACGCGCTCAGATCGATCTTAAGGACGATCCAGGCTTCCATGGTTGGTTGCCTCCCGAAATGAATAAAAAAGGATTGGCATTTAATGTTTTGGATGCTGGAGAAAAAATTGCAGGGGATGTCCCGCTAATTTTGATCAATGAACCTATTCTGATCAGTAATGGAGAGAATAGCGATATTCGTTATAATTTTTATTATCCACGCTGGGCTTATGATCAATATCGGATGTTACTTGCACAATACAGTTTGGATCATTCTTGGAGATATTTCGATTTCTGGGATTTTGTCCCAATGGATGAGTTCACAAATTCTGCTATTCATCTGACACCTGCCGGTGAATCCATACTGGCAAGCCATTTATTGGAAAATATCCGCAGTGAAGTATGTCCTCAATAAGTCGAGATAAATGAAAGTGATAATTAGGTCAATAATTATTTTCGGTGCGGTGCTGATGCTCTCTGCGTGTGGAAAAGCTGGGGTTGAGGCATCAACAGATCTTGTTGGTACGTTGGAGAATTCAGAGACGATTAAACCTGAAACAACTGCAAATCCTGTCCAATTATTTACACCGAAACCCACAACTTCTTTAGTAACAGGTATTCCAGTAGATGAAATAGGAAACTGGAAAGATTTACCCGTTGTGCCGGACCAAATTAGTCTGAGGTCTCAAGAGATTTATAGGTTGGGACAGGATTTGCAAAATAATCCTTATGCATTTTCGGTAGTAGGTGATTGTGAGAGTTCTCCTTCGTGGTTCTTGGGAGATTTTGATCGGGGAAAATCATTCTATTCCCTGGGAGAATATGAAGACCTTGAATTGGTGATAAATGCATTCCAGGGGTCTTTTGAGCGAAAGAATCTGGCTGTAGGGAATGGTTTTAATACTGCTGCGGTTCTTTCTCCTCTCTGGGCGGATCCGGAAAGTTGTCTGCGTGGGGAAACACCGCTTGATTGTGAGATCCGGTTACATCGCCCCGCTTTTGTCTTCATCCTCTTAGGGACGAACGATATTTATCAGCTTGATAGTTTTGAAATAAATATGCGGAAGATATTGGATAGCCTTGTGGGACGGGGTATTTTACCGATTTTGGCAACCAAGGCTGATGATCTGGAAGGTGGAAATAAGATTAATGCTATAATCGCGAACTTGGCACTTGAATATGACATCCCATTGTGGAATTTTTGGCGTGTGGTCCAACCATTGCCCCATCAGGGATTGCAGTCGGATGGTGCTCATCTGACCTGGGCAAAAAATAATTTTGATGATCCAAGTGCAATGCAGAATGCCTGGCCCTGGCGAAATTTGACAGCGTTGCAGGTCTTGGATAAAGTTTGGTGGATGATACAGGAATCGGGATATTAGACCTGTTGGTTATGATCAATGAATCCAAAATTCTTATGGAGATATATTAATGAAAGCAGATATTGAAATGAAATTGGCAAATTACATTGCAACAGATATATTGAAACAACCCAATCGTATGATTGATCCAAAAGCAGCTTTGATTTCAAGTGGGTTGATTGATTCTTTTAGCCTGATTGATCTTGCCCTGTACATAGAAGATGAATTCGGAGTCCATATTGACGATTCTGAATTGAATGCATCAACCTTTGATACCATCGATCAATTATCTGACCTAATCCAAAATAGATCCTGATTGGAATATGCAGACTTTTTCTCACATACTTAAGCACTACTATGAGGTTGACCCCGATAGAGTTTGTTTATATCTTCTCCAAACCAATCAACCCGATTATCCAATAACTTACCGCTCATTATTGCGTGGCGCGGCAGGATATGCAAAGACTTTCGAAAATGCTGGTATCATGCCAGGTGAAGTTCTTGTATTGATTCTTCAGCATGGAATCGATCTGGTTTATGCGTATTTTGGTGCGATCCTGCACGGGACAATCCCTTCGATCATGCCTTATTTAACCGAAAAACTTTTACCTGAAAGGTATAGAGCAGATCTGGCTTCGCTTATATCAATAACCCGACCTTCTGGAATTGTTACCTATAAAGAATTTGAAGAAGAGGTGCGCTCGGCACTCTTACCCGAAGATTCGGTGCGTAATTTATTTTTATCAGGCGAAATCGATTCACCATGTGATCCAGATTTTGAAAGTTTAAGCGGAATGGAGAGAACACCAGATGAAATTGTGCTATTACAACATTCATCCGGTACAACTGGTTTGCAAAAAGGGGTGGCATTATCTCATCAGGCTGTTCTGAATCAGCTTGATACCTATGGAAAAGTACTTGGTCTTAATGAAGAGCAAGACGTTATTGTTTCATGGTTGCCTCTTTACCACGATATGGGTTTAATCGCATGTTTCATTTTACCGATACTTCTTAAAATTCCATTGGTTTTATTGTCTCCTTTTGATTGGATACGAGCACCATATCGATTGTTACAAGCAGTCTCAATTTATAAAGGCACCCTTAGTTGGTTGCCAAATTTTGCTTATAATTTTTGTGCCCTTAAGATTCGAGATCGAAACCTCGAGGGAGTGGATTTGTCCACTTGGAGAGCTGTGATAAATTGTTCTGAACCCATGTATCTGAAAAGTCACATGGTGTTTTTTGAGCGCTTAAAAGATTTTGGATTGAAATATGAAGCATTGGCAACTTGTTATGCGATGGCAGAAAATGTGTTTGCCGTCACACAAGGGGGGATTGATGGACCCGTCATTGTGGATGAGATCGATCGCGAGAGTTTGCAATTGGAAAAAGTCGCCAGGGAACCCATGGTTGGAAAAGCTACGATTAAGTTGCTTTCAGCAGGAGCACCCATCGAAGGAGTCCAGGTAAAGATAATCGATGACGATGGAAACAAACTGCCGGATAGGAAAATTGGGGAGATTGCCCTGTATAGTAATTGTATGTTGAGCGGGTACTACAATCGCCCGGATATTACACAAAAAGCCTTTATTAATGGATGGTACAAGACGGGAGATTATGGATATGCAGTCCAGGACCAAATCTTTGTAACTGGGAGAAAAAAAGATCTAATTATTGTCGGTGGAAAAAATGTTTACCCGCAGGATATTGAACAACTTGCGATGGAAGTCCCTGATGTTCATCCGGGTCGGGTAGTGGTTTTTGGTGTTATTAATGAAGAACTGGGAACAGAAGATGTTGTCCTGATTGCAGAAATAC
>JBDRQK010000010.1:0-11448 GCA_043826315.1 Chloroflexota bacterium | reverse complement strand
GCGCCTTCCCCATGAACTGCGATACTTTCGTGATCGCAGCTGTCAGGGTTGTCTTCCCGTGGTCGATGTGTCCCATCGTACCCACGTTCACATGCGGTTTGGATCGATCATATTTCTGCTTCGCCATAATTGCAATCTCCTCTATGGATACCGAAAAGATAGGTACAAATTAATTTCTAAGAATTTCTTGAGCTACAGATTCGGAAACTGGTGCGTAGTGATCAAACTCCATGGAAAAAACACCGCGTCCTTGAGTCCCTGATCGTAGATCTGTAGCATAGCCAAACATTTCTGCCAGGGGTACCATGGTATTGACAGCTTGTGCATTTCCAGGGCGCATTTCCATCCCCTGGATCTCTGCCCGCCGGCCATTCAGGTTACCAATAATGTCGCCGATATAATCTTCTGGGACGATAACTTCCACTTTCATAACTGGTTCCAATAAGACAGGTCCGCCTTTTTGAACACCTTCTTTGAAGGCAAAAATTGCCGCCATTTTGAAAGCCATATCGCTTGAGTCTACTTCATGGTACGAGCCGTCTATCAGGGTCACTTTCAAATCCACGACCGGATAGCCGGCTAACACTCCACTTTCAGATGCTTCACGTATTCCCTTTTCTACAGCAGGGATATATTCGCGCGGGATACTACCACCTACAATTTTATTTTCAAAAACAACTCCGCTGCCTCGTTCACCAGGATCAATGGAAATGACCACATGCCCGTACTGACCATGTCCGCCTGATTGCTTGGCATATTTGTAATTCATTTCTGGAACACGGCGTGATATAGATTCTCTATAGGCAACACGCGGCTTTCCAACATTAGCCTGGACACGAAACTCACGGAGCATTCGATCGACAAGAACATCCAAATGAAGCTCGCCCATGCCAGAGATGATGGTTTGGCCGGTGGTTTCATCAGAACGTACACGGAAAGTCGGATCTTCCTCTGACAATTTCTTGAGAGCTTCAGCCATACGATCCTGATCAACCATTGTTTTTGGTTCAATTGCAATTGAAATAACCGGTTCGGGGAAGCTGATATTTTCGAGAACAACCAATTTATTATCACAAAGGGTATCGCCGGTAAATGTTTCTTTAAGTCCTAAAACTGCGCAAATGTCACCTGCTCGAACTTCAGTGACATCCTCTCTACGGTCTGCATACATTCGGATAAGTCGACCAATACGTTCTCGTTTACCTTTGGTGGAATTGTTGACAGTTTGACCTTGTGATAACGTACCAGAGTAAACTCGAAAATAAGCAAGTCGACCCACATACGGATCTGTAACAATTTTAAACACAAGGGCACTCAAGGGGGCATCATCTTCTGCTGGAAGATTGACCACTTCATCTTTATTTGGATCAGTTCCCTGTATCGAAGGAATATCATCGGGTGATGGCAAATAATCTATGACTGCATCCAGAATTGATTGAACACCTTTATTCCGAAGGGAGCTCCCGCAAAAAATAGCTGTCGCTTTGTTATTGATAATTGCATTCCTCAACGTGGATTTAAGTTCAGGAACATCAATATGCTCACCTTCCAGGTATTTTACTGTGAGCTCATCATTCAACTCGGCAATTCTTTCTACCATTGTGTGGCGAGCTTCTTCTGCACGGGTTTTTAGATCAGCAGGGATATCTGCTTCCCGTGGCTCACGACCCAGTTCATCTTCCCAATAGATAGCTTTCATTATTAATAGATCTACGACACCTTTAAAGGATGATTCGCTGCCTATTGGTAATTGCATGGGGATTGGATTTGCTCCAAGCCGTTGGTGGATGGAATCAATTGTGTGTTCAAACGAAGCACCTACCCGATCCATTTTATTTACAAAACAGATTCGAGGTACTCCATATCGATCAGCCTGCCGCCATACTGTTTCACTTTGTGGCTCAACACCCTGAACTGCGTCAAAAACAACCACACCGCCATCCAGAACACGGAGGGAGCGCTGCACTTCTGCCGTAAAATCAATATGACCCGGGGTATCAATAATATTAATCTGATACCCTTTCCATTCTGCAGAGACTGCTGCAGAGACTATGGTGATACCACGCTCGCGTTCTTGGGCCATCCAGTCCGTAACTGTTGTTCCATCATCCACTGAACCTATTCGGTGAGTCTTGCCTGTATAGAATAGGATTCGCTCTGTTGTGGTGGTTTTACCAGCATCAATATGAGCAATGATCCCAATATTTCTATACTTGTCCAGCGGGTGCAAACGTGCCATTTACTATTTACCTTTATTAATGTGCAAACTTAATATTTTGCCTAAACACGAAAGTGTGAGAAAGCCCGATTGGCTTCTGCCATTTTGTGGCTTTCTTCTCGTTTGCGAATGGCTGCGCCTTCATTCTTAGCCGCATCCATTAACTCATCAGCTAATTTTTCTGAAAATGATTTCCCGCTTCTGGCACGCGCAGCTGCCAGAATCCAACGAATTGCCAAGGCTGTACGACGGTAGGTTGGTACTTCCATGGGTATTTGATAAGTGGAACCACCGACCCGCCGAGGTCGAACTTCCATCATCGGGGCTACGTTTCTCATTGCAGTTTCAAACACTTCAACTGGATTTTTTCCATCAGATCGGTTGCTGATCAGATCCATTGTTTCATAAACCAAATGTGTGGCTACACTTTTCTTGCCACGGCTCATGATGTGATGAATCATAACCTGCAGAGTGACATTGTTATATCGAATGTCGGGAAGGGTCTTACGTTTTTCGGGTTTTGAACGACGCATGCCAGTTCTCCATCTTTTCTATTACGAACAAAGCTATTATTTCGGGCGTTTTGCGCCGTACTTTGAACGAGATTGCTTACGTTTTGCAACACCCGTTGTGTCCAAAGAACCACGCACAATGTGATAGCGTACACCTGGAAGATCTTTTACACGACCACCGCGTACCAACACTACTGAGTGTTCTTGAAGTTGGTGACCCTCACCTGGAATATAAGCAGTGACTTCAAGGCCGTTGGTGAGTCGGACACGGGCGATCTTGCGCAATGCTGAATTCGGTTTCTTGGGGGTCATGGTTCGCACCACAGTACATACACCACGCTTCTGGGGAGCCCCACCTTCCTGACGAACCCGGCGTTGTTTGTTTGAATTCAAGGTGTACATCAAAGCCGGAGCCTTGCTTTTGACCTTTTTGGTTTTACGACCTTTACGGACCAATTGATTGATAGTGGGCACTTTCGCCTCCGGGCAAGATATCTTAAAAAATAATGGTTTTCAATAAGCGAGGCCATCAACCTAAACGACCTGTGATGGCCTCAACTTTGTTATTGACACTGGGAAGTGCAATGCAGCAACCCTTTAGGTAACGAATGGGTATTTTATCATACCGGTGATAAATCCGTCAAGGAATTAAAAATGACTTAACCGATCTCCCAAACCAAGCAACCCGGTTTCAAATTTGGGAGGATGAATTTTTTCTTCATCTTTTCCAAATTTTACAACATCACCGTTGTCGCTTACTGCCTCAACTGCCAAACCCAGGCTTTGCAGCTCCTTGACCAAAACACGGAAAGAGGCTGGGATGCTGGGGTCTTCGATCTGCTCACCCTTGACGATAGCCTCATAAGTATTTACACGACCCTGTACATCATCTGACTTGACTGTTAACATTTCCTGAAGCGTATATGCTGCACCATATGCTTCCAGTGCCCAAACTTCCATCTCTCCAAAGCGTTGACCACCGAATTGTGCCTTACCACCTAAAGGTTGTTGGGTCACCAGGCTGTAAGGGCCGGTTGAGCGTGCATGGACTTTATCTTCCACGAGGTGGTGTAATTTTAGAATAGTCATTACACCCACTGTCACGGGTTGGTCATATGCCTTCCCAGACTTACCATCACGCAGCCATTGCTTCCCAAGAGTTGGGATCGGACTGCCACTGTCAAACATAGCTTGATTTGCCACGGCTTTAAGGTCTTCTTCCGCCACGTCCTCCTTGCCGTGGATGTGTAACCACATTTTCATACAAACGCGAATTGAATTTTTATCCCGATCCAATCTCTCTTCAATATCAACAGTGCGTTTGAGAAAGATGGTGTCTGGGTTATGTCCGTGGTCACGCAGCCATTCTTGTGCGGTAGCATAACGGGCATAATCAAAATCCGTGGATAAGCGATAGATATCATATTTTCGGTCGCCCAGCCATTCACCAAGATATAACCTGCGAACCTCGTTGTCATCTTCGATCATTTCAGGATCGTATTCTTCCTGTTTCAGCCATTCCCAGGCTGTTTCTCCTGTTTCTTTCCAGGCTTGATCATAGATCCATGCTCGGGCCAACTCTGCTTCAATCTCGATTTCGCGCGCACCATCAAACACAGGGGTGACTGCCCGGAATCCCATTTGTCGTGCAGCCCATCCCAAATGTACTTCGAGCACCTGGCCAATATTCATACGACCGGGAACTCCCAGCGGATTTAGAATGATCTCAACTGGAGTGCCGTCCTCAAGGAAGGGCATATCTTCAGCCGGGACAACACGCGATACAACACCTTTGTTCCCATGCCGACCAGCCATTTTGTCACCTGAGGTGATCTTGCGGCGTTGGGCTACCGAAACCCTCACCATCGTATCAACACCTGCTGAAAGATCGGCATTGTCTTCGCGGGTGAAAACGCGCACATCAACAACCTTGCCACGTTCACCATGAGGCATTCGCAAGGATGTATCTTTCACATCCCGGGATTTTTCGCCAAAAATTGCTCGCAATAGGCGTTCTTCAGGAGTGAGTTCTTTTTCACCTTTTGGAGTGATCTTTCCTACGAGGATGTCATTGGGTCCAACTTCAGCACCAACCCTGATAATACCGTTTTCATCCAAGTCTTTAATAGCTTCTTCACCGACATTGGGGATATCTCGTGTTATCTCTTCAGGTCCCAGCTTTGTGTCACGCGCTTCAACCTCATGTTTTTCTATGTGGATGGATGTGAAACGGTCTTCCTGAACCAATCGATCTGAAATCAGGATGGCATCTTCAAAGTTTCCACCTTCCCAGGAGAGAAAAGCGACCACTACATTTTGCCCCAGAGCCAGTTCTCCACTTTCTGTAGATGAAGAATCGGCGATAATCTCATTGCGCTTGACTACCTGGCCTTTTACAACTGCCGGCCGCTGATCGATGCAGGTACTCTGGTTGGATCGTTGATATTTTCTCAAATTATAGGTGTGCACATTCCCATCTTTTTCCCGTACAGCAATCGTGGAACCTGTTACCGAGATGACATCACCAGCCTCCTCAGAGACGATAACCTGTCCAGAATCCCGGGCTGCGTTGTATTCCATGCCTGTTGATACAAGAGGTATCTCAGGGCGCACCAGTGGAACAGCCTGAGCCATCATGTTCGAACCCATGAGTGCCCGATTGGCATCATCATGTTCCAGGAAAGGGATCAAAGCTGCGCTGATTCCCACAAATTGGTGCGGAGCTACATCCATGTAATCAACACTTTCTGGAGTTCGAAAATCAAAACCAGCATGGTATCGAACAGAAATCCGCCTTCCAGTATATTCACGAAATTCATTTAGGGGTGCATTTGCCTGCGCAATAACAAATTTGTCTTCAGCATCTGCAGATAAATATTCCATATCAACAGAGACAAAAGGTACTACGGATACATCCTGTTTTGTCTTAGCAACCAGCTTGACATCTTTCGCGGTCAAACGCTGGCCGGATTTAATAACAATCTCACCCGTCTTCGGATTAACAACATCTTCATTCAAGCACCGGTCTTCCAGGCGTGGATCATCACATGGCAAATGCTTAATGACGCGCCGGTAAGGTGTTTCAAGGAAACCATATTCATTTACCCGTGCAAAAGACGCCAGGCGGCCAATCAAACCGATGTTTGGACCTTCTGGTGTTTCGATAGGGCAAATGCGGCCATAGTGTGAGTGATGCACATCGCGTACATCAAAGCCAGCCCTTTCTCGTCTCAATCCGCCTGGTCCAAGCGCAGACAATGTACGCTTATGACGCAACTCTGCCAGTGGATTGGTCTGGTCCATGAATTGAGACAATTGGCTCGACCCAAAGAATTCGCGTAATGCTGCCACAACCGGACGAATATTTACCAGTGTGACCGGTGATAGTTGTTCTTGATCCCGGATCGACATACGCTCTTTTATGACGCGTTCCATGCGACGCAATCCAATGCGTAATTTATTCTGTATTAATTCACCAACAGTTTTTACCCGTCGGTTGCCCAGATGATCGATATCATCTGCCCGTTCGACACCATTATTAATTAGGATCATGCGGCGGATCAAACGGATAATATCCACCTTGGTTAAGGTGCGATGAGAAATTGGGATTTCAAGATCTAATTTCTGATCCAGTTTGTAGCGTCCCACACGCTCCAGGTCATAATGACGCTGATCGAACAATTGCTCTTCGAGAAACTGCCGGGCATTATCCAGAGTAGCCGGGTCACCAGGACGCATGCGCTTGAAGAATTCGATCAATGCAGCATCGGCGATGGACATATTCCCCGTAAGATCCCATTCTGGCTCCTGTCTTAGAGTTGATGCGATAAACAGCCTTTCCGGATTATTATCAACATCTTGAAACAGACTTAATAATTCCTCGTCTGAGCCAGTCTTTAATATGTCTGTAGTAATACCATCGTTGACAGCTGCCAGAGCACGCAGAAAGACAGTTATCGGTACAGTACGTTTGCGGTTGAACTTTAGGATGATGTAATCGCTTTTACGAGTCTCAAACTCCATCCATGCGCCGCGGTCTGGGATGAGCTTTGCCATCGCAAGAGAACGACCTGTGGCGCGATCCAAAGGAGCTTCAAAATACACACCGGGTGAGCGTATTAATTGGGATACGACCACCCGTTCAGTCCCGTTAATAATGAAGGTTCCTTTTTCCGTCATCTCTGGGAAATCTCCCAAAAAGATGTCTTGTTTTAATGGCTCAGGCACATCCGGACCAGCCAGTAATACAGATACGTTAAGCGGACAGGCGTAAGTAAGATCTCGTTCAACGCACTCTTCAATAGTATGTTTAGGTTCCCCAAACCAATATTGTAAACCCCACTGCTTTGACTCGGGACCACGGCTTGGGAAATATAGTTTCATCCCCTTGTTGTATGATTCTATTGGCGAGATCTCGTGCAAGAGATCGCCCAAGCCTTCCTTCTTCAAGCGTTCAAACGAATCCAGTTGTGTTTCGATTAAGTTGGGAAGATCGAGTTTAACTGGGATACGCGCATAACTCATTCGGGGCATAACAGATGCCATTTTTATCTCCTGATCTTTATTTATGTACCCAGGGTTTAATTAAACCATGCCGCGCGCTACCCCTCGAGCGGCAGCAGCACGATAGGCAAACGAAAGAGTATTATACCGAAGTGCATCCTTTCGGTCAAGTAAAATTGTTCACTATTTTTAGGAGATGGGAGGTGTAAAAAAAAAGAGAGAACCCTGAATATTATTGGGTTCTCTTTTTTTGATAAAGACCTGATCGGATATTATAAAGCAGCATTAATTGTGCTAAACACATTTCCAATGATCGGACCGAGCAGTGTTAAGACGGCAATAACAACTACAGCAACTAAAACAAGAATTAACGCATATTCAACTAAACCTTGACCTTTTTCTTTTGCGGAGAATAACATTTTCTTCACCTCCTTCCTATTCTTAGATTTTTTTCCAGGAAATTTCCTGAAGATATTTACATTATACAAGAGAATTAATGAATTAATCTTTACAATTTTGTTATCTTAATGATACCGTTTATTGAGGAATAGGGATTGATAATGAAATCCGAGACCCATTTCCCAGGCTACTATCCACAGAAAATACCCCCCCCAATAGTTCCACCCGTTCTTTTATCAACCGCAAACCTAAACTTTCATCCCGCGTTATTATTTCAGGATCGAATCCTTTTCCATTATCATCAACCACAAGTCTGATATGATCATCAGTTATATCCATTTGCACTTTCACAAGACTTGCTTGACTATGTCGTGAAGTATTTCCCAGGAGTTCTTGAAGAGCCCTGAAGATCATAACCTCCAAATAAGGTTCTAAACGGCGTTCGGTCCCAGTCACAGTTAGACTCAAATCCATTCCAGCCTGTTCCTTGAACATGTCTCCATAACGACGAATCGTTGGAACCATACCCAAATCGTCGAGCATCATTGGCCTGAGTTCAAAGATAAAATTGCGAACTTTTTGAAAAGTACTCATGGCTGAGGCTTTCAACGCAGCCAATTCTTCCCGTGCTTTTTCGTTGTCAACTTCCAAATAACGCATTGCGATCTCAGATTGAAGGATAAAATTCGAAAGGGCTTGGGCAGGACCATCATGCATCTGTCGGGACAATCTTTGGCGCTCAGCTTCTTGTGCATTTACTAACATCTCCAAACTGGCTTTCGCACCTCTTTCTTTGACAATTGTTGTTCCTGATGCTGGTTTTTCATTCAATCGTTCCAATAAGGAGCGGTATCTGTCAAGGTGAGATTGGTCACTCTGAAGTTTTTCTAATTGACCACGCATTACAAATAACCTTTGCTGTGCATCCAAAGCCGAATCATATGCCATACATAATTCTTCATTTGATACAGCTGTTATTTGTTTTTGGATTTGTTGCAAATGTGCAGAGATGGCAGCATTCCTCTGGGATAATTTTCCCAGTTCCACCTGACTCTGCTCCAACATCAAGGACACTTCTTTAATAGCCTTATTGGTTTCATCCAATTCTGCCTGGAAACTCTGTTTAGGATTTTCATTTGCTTCATTCGTAATTGATTGATTCTCAAGAACCATGGCCTACTCCTGTGGAATATTTATCCTATCTTCAATAAGATGTACCCATCCGAGTTCTAATGATTACTCAAAACCTTGTTCACAGTCACCGATATCAAAATTTTTCGAATTTAATTTTACACAGTTATTATCTCTTGGATGAATAATTCATAAAAAGAAAACAACTTCTTTGTTGTTATTTTAATTTTATAAACAGGTAAGTACTTACTTTTCATTAATTGAAATAATGATAGATAGGTTTCCAGAAGGATCAAATAAGTACCGTTTAGTATCGATTTGCATTTCCATCCATTCTTTAATAGATCCTTGAATTAATTACTCCTCATTTTTAATGCTTTCAAATTTAATCTATCGAATGGTTTTTTCCCTTCTTGTTCATTATCTTCTGAATAATGATCTGCTGCTCTCGAGTATGCTGAGTGGAAAAATTGATAACCTCATTATATGCTGTTATTAACAAAAATCGAGGATGGAAGTTTTTTTTAAACCTTCAAAGCCTTTATTGAAATTTATTCACAGGATGTGGTTATCCATTACAGTAATATCGGATTTGAGAGGATGTCAGAATTGTAAACCTCAATTAATTACTGATTCGTTGGAGAGCACGAATTAGTCAGCATTAATTAAAAACACATTAATTTCTCCCTGCTTGAACATGTTGTGTACATAAATAAGTAGAACTGATATTGCACCATTGATTTTTTTTGACACGTTACAAATTCAAATCCAGCATAGCAAGGATGTAAATAGGAATAATCAGTGAGAATGGGCGATCGGAAAGATCTAATCCTGCCAACCGTAAAGAATCATATTTTCTCCACCCATAATTGGGGCAAATCTTCCATGTGTTGAGAATTTCTCAACCAAGCCTTCGCTCAACAATGGGTACCAATCCTGGAATGTCAGCAGGTAATTTACATTTTTACTATCCATGAATTCAGCCAGGAGTTCTTCATCGCGAAGAAAAGGGATTACTTCTGGTGAAATCAATCCAGCTAAATCAACAATCTTATGATTACCAAAATAACCTAGGGCTCCAATATCATGGGCTGCTATTATTGCATCCTCAGGTAAATTCTTATTAATCCACCTGGCAGAATCAACCATTTCACTTTCGATGATGGCTACATCCCTCGCAAAAACAACAGCCCCATAACCCCAGAAGAAAATTAATATTAAACCAATACTAATTTTCCATGTCTTTTCAATCACCCACCGCCAACCCTGGTGTGGTTTATTGAAATAGTCCATTATCCCATTACAGCTAAATGAAATATAAACCAACATACATGGGGTGACATACCTCCCATGCTGATAAACCACTGGCAAGCGCCAAGCATATATCAACAACATACCTAAAATCCACAAGAAACTAGCCAGATGTCCCCATTTTCGTTTTTGGATCGAATTGATGAACAATAAGATAAAACCTGGCAGCAAAATACTGCCGACACCAACCAGAAGCTGTATAAATAAACTCCCCAACCTTTCCAAAAATAAACTATTCGTTAATATTTCATATTCAGCCTGTTTTGCATAAAATGTAGTTGGCCAGGGTGTTCTTGCCACTGCTAATGAAAATAAAAGATAAAGAGTGAAGACTCCCCCAAAACCAATTATTATCTTCCAAATATTTAATATCCGTTTCTTTGCAAAAGATTTTTCCATAATACCAACCATAAAAGCTGGTCCGAGCAAAGTCAGGGCATCTGGTCGAATCCAGATACTAATTCCAATTAAAAAACCAATCTTAAAATACTGGGGGGAATCTTCGATCAATGAAAACAATACCAATAAAACCATTCCGGAAAACAAAAGTGTTTCCATACCTGAGGCTGCTGCCCAAGTGAAATGCCATTCAAAAACAATTAAGAAACCAATCCAGGGGAAGGCTTGCTGATAGGAAACAACCAGTTTTCGGATTGTTCTCTCAACGAAATATGCAATTCCCCACAGAACCAATATCTCCATCCCAAATGTCCAAATAAAATTCTGGATGTGAAAAAAATATCCGGCAGAAAGTATGGCAGTCCATAAAGGCGACGTAGAACCTCCTGAAACTTCTCCTGGCAGGAATGCCCATTTTCCTGATGCAGCCAGGTTTCGTGCATAGGTTTGAAAAATCCAGGAGTCGTCCAAGGGAAATCCAATTCGAAAATATAAATGGCTGACCAGAATATAAGTTAGAACAGAAACAATGGACAAGGCTGCCAAAATTAACGCTGTTGAATTGAGCCTTCCAGCTTTATGGTTGGATTTTAAAAACACGGGCACCGTCCATTTCGCCAAGATAATTGAAGTCCGAGTATTGATCCGGATTATTGTACAAACCATTCAACTCTTCCGGAATGCCATCTTCCTCCAATATCAAATAGTTTGCGCCAAACTTACGGGAAACCAATAGGGAGACTTGTTCATCGCCATCTGGAACTGCAATGGCATACATACCTGTTGCCAAATAAAACCCGGGTGGATTTGCAACGATCACAATAGGGTTGCTTTGGGGATGGGAGTCGATCAAGATTGCTACTTTCTTATATAAATCATATTCGCTGCTCCAAATATTTCCTTGGTTTGGGTTATACAATTTTCCGATGACAACATAATTTGTAAATAAAACGGACAACCCTACAATAGCCCAGA
>JBDRQK010000009.1:0-6104 GCA_043826315.1 Chloroflexota bacterium | reverse complement strand
GATGGGACCAAGTGGACCCAGGTGGTTGGCAATAAACACCGCCGGACCTTCCTCCGGCAAATTCTCCTCCCCCAGTAATTCACCACCCCAGATCAAGGCGTCCAATATTCTGGTTAGCAGATGGTATGACGAATCCTTCATATTAAATCCTCTCAGCCAAATCAATAAGATTCACCTGGTGAATTTCTTTATCTCTTATTAAGCTCTAAATCAAAATATGGATAATAGAAACCATGAAGGTTGGCAAATTAATTGTTATAAACTCAGCATAAGTAAAATGGTCACCCAATCAATAACCTTGAGCGATACTGTAAAGCTTCTGCCAGATGTACAGACTGGATAGCCTCGCTTCCCGCCAGGTCGGCAATTGTGCGACCCAATTTCAACACCCGATGGTATCCGCGTGCAGAAAGCTGCAATTGATTCATGGCTGTGCGCATCAAAGATTGCCCGATCTCATCTAAAACACAGTATTTGCGAATTTCGGCTATATGCATATCCGCATTGGTTGAAACATTTTTCTTTCCTTCAAACCTTTGGCGTTGGATCTGGCGAGCCATTTCTACGCGCTCTCTAATGGTAGCCGAGCACTCTCCCAAACGTTCTTCACTCAGCTTCTCATAATCCACACGTGGTACATCGATATGGATATCGATCCGATCCAGCATGGGTCCTGAAATACGCTTCTGGTATTTGGTCACTACCATCCCCGAGCAGGTGCATGGCTTGATGGCATCACCAAAATATCCACACGGGCAGGGGTTCATGGCAGCCACGAGCTGAAAATTGGCTGGAAAAGTCAAGGATCCCTGCGCCCGGCTGATGGTAACAAACTTATCTTCAATCGGCTGTCGCAAGACCTCCAGCACACGTGTCCCAAATTCCGGGAATTCATCCAGGAATAAAACGCCTCGATGAGCCAAAGAGATCTCTCCAGGATGCGGCCAATTTCCGCCGCCTACCAGACCGGCGTGGCTGATGGTATGGTGTGGTGCCCGAAACGGCCGCTGACGGAGGAGTGGCATCTCAGGTGGGAGCTGGTCTGCTACCGAATAGATGCGGGTCACATCCAATGCCTCTTCTATGCTCATCTCTGGCAGTATTCCTGGTAAGGCGCGTGCCAGCAGGGTTTTTCCCGCACCAGGCGAGCCATTAAGAAGCATATTATGCCCTCCAGCAGCTGCTACTTCCATGGCGCGCTTGACATGTTCCTGACCCTTGATCTCACTGAAATCTGTCTGCATCATAGGCACCGATTCCTGAGATTCTACCGGTACATAGCGAGAGATGACCTTTCGACCCGTTAGATGGTTGTAAAGGTCAGCCAGGGAGGCTACCGGGATCACTTCCAGGTCCGGGATCAGGGCTGCCTCAGGTGCATCCACCTCAGGCACAATCACACGTTTAAAACCATTATCCCGGGCGGAAGCTGCCATTGGAAGCACACCGCGCGTGTGCCGCACGGTTCCATCCAGAGATAATTCTCCCACAATTAAGGCATCCTCCACACTGGTTTGAGGCAGATAATCGGCGTACACCAGAACCCCCACTGCGATCGGGAGATCGTAAGCCGGACCTTCCTTGCGCACTGAAGCTGGTGCCAGGTTGACGATGATGCGTTTTCGTGGATATGGAATACCAGTATTCTTGACAGCAGCCTGTACTCGTTCCCGGCTTTCCTGAATGGCTGCATCCGGCAGACCCACGATGGTCATTCCGGGTAAACCTTGACCAGTGTCCACCTCAACTTCAACAATGACACCATCCAAACCAATTACGGCACAGGAGAAGATTCTCGCAAGCATGGGTTAAGTTTAGTTGCGATTAGGAGAATAGTCAATTGATGCGGGTTATTTGTCAGATGATCGAAAGCAATTAAATTTTTTTTTTTACTATTGATTAATGATGCAAGAACCAGGATTTAGACTTCGCCTATCCAATCATGCCATCAAATTTTGTTTTTGAGCGAAAAAAGGTCAAATTAATCTTGGATTGCAAACAACAAACCACATGAAGTAAAAACATGATATAGAAGAAAGGGCATATGCAACAAGGATCCTTTCTCCAGATATAAGAACTAGCCAAGGAATCAGGATGGAACCAACAAGAAGCAAGTATTCTTTCTTAGTCGTACGACCAGTAAGAATAATCGCCATTGGTAAGGATAGAAGGAGATAATCATAATTGTTCAGATAAGGATTAACTAACATGGTTGTAATAACTGCCAAGGCTAACAGGTTTGGAAGGTCTAATTTCCACCATTTGCGTAAAATGAAAATAACACCCAATCCCATTATCATCGATGTACCAAAGAATAAAGCTAATGTAGTGTTAGGTTCCCCGGCAAAGATTCTTGACAGG
Source organism: Chloroflexota bacterium (assembly GCA_043826315.1). Taxonomy (GTDB): domain Bacteria; phylum Chloroflexota; class Anaerolineae; order Anaerolineales; family Villigracilaceae; genus UBA12087. Next base: position 3,743 of record JBDRQK010000009.1, on the reverse strand, counting down.
TGCACCGATAGACCTGAACAAATTTCACATACCCTGTAAGTTGGCAAATTGCGAAATTCCAATATGGATCGATAATAATCCCCCAGCCAACCGGGATCCACAACCCAGGAAATAATCAGCAGCAGCATAATACCCAGGATGCTTATCCCAATGGAATAATTCGACCATGCCTTTTTACGTGTCAATAACCAGATGATTACAACAAGGAACGGAATCAATCCGAGTTGCGGTTTTATTGTCAGGAGAACCAATCCTGAAGCAAAGATCCACGAGGACTCACGCTTTGATCCCTCCACAATAATTGCCAATCCAAGTAAAACCGGGGCGACAAATTGCCCGACAAAAAGGCCACCAAGAGCCGGCAATGCTAGAAACGATAGGATGAGTCCTAATGATTTTTTAAGAATAGATTGACCCCGGAGTAAAAAATGATTGGAAAGGAATATCATTCCAGCCGATAGAAAAAACCACATTCGTGCTGCTTGTTCAGGAGAAAACCAAGCCAGGTAAAATGTTACCAAAGCAAAGTATGGAGGGTAAATAAAGCGTGGTAAATTTAGGTCTGATGGTTTTACTCCCATTTCGGTAGCCAGCACTTGTGTTTGTCCATTGTGATCATAGAATCCAATTCCATGTTGCAATCCCTGGTCAACTGCATACAACATCGAAAAATCCATATCTGCATTGATTCTAATTGGAGTAAATACGGATAGAAGGATTATGCATCCGATGAGGAATCCTGAGATCGTTATCAGTTTCAATCCTCGGATAACTGATGATGTGGTCACGACGATTGGTTCCTTTTTTCTAAATGATATTCAGAACAAAATTGGATCTTAATTTCCATCGTCCTCCACCTCAGTGGGTTTTCTTGATTCTCATGACCAAGCATTTGAGAACCATATCAATTTTTTTAGGCTTGAGGGTTTCTGCGAATTCTCATCCGGATAATCAAATGGTGTGATTAGGAATAATTTTACCTGCATTATAGTCAGTCTATTCCAGTTTCGTGGAATAATTTTATACGCAGGAAAGTATTACCTGGTGGAGGTATACATTAATATGATCGAAGACGGGATTGGTGTTTATAATAGATAAGTGAATTTTATTTAATAGAAAAGGTATTCATCTTTGAAATTGCCAAATGTGAAATTGGCAAGATAAGCAGGAAAAAAAATAACTGAACATTTCTTTGAGTATCATGAATTATCAATGAAAAGATACCTGCAACAAATAGCATTCAATATCAAATATTTATCAAAACCACGCTGGGATACAGGTGTTCCTGCACCTGAATTGGTTCGCTTTATCTCTGGAAAAACACCCGGTAATGCAATTGATCTGGGTTGCGGTACAGGGACCAACCTGCTTTACCTTGCCCAGCACAATTGGAAGGTCACTGGATTGGATTATGCACCTCTAGCGATTGAAAAGGCAAAAAGAAAATTTAGAAAATATCAAAATAAACTGCTCGTAGCGGATGTGACAAAATTAGCAGACATGGATCTTCCGGGTCCGTATGACCTGGGACTGGATATGGGTTGTTTTCATAATTTATCCGAAACAGGCCGTTTGCAGTACATCGCAGGGTTGGAAAAGTGGATCATCTCGAATGGCGTGGTTATGATCTATGCATTTCAGCCATCCGACTCCCTGGTTAAAGGAATAAATAAAACAGAAATGATCGCATACTTCATGAAAAGTTTTGACCTGATTAATTACGAACAGGGAAAGGGGCAGCCTTCAGCCTGGTATTATTTCAAGAAGAAATAAATTTTTCCCTAATGGCGCATTCATGCCTTTTGGTCTCAAGCTGGTTCAGGTTATTCTTTGCATGTGAAGATTTCACGTTGCGAACGATCACACTTTATATAAAATATCTGTAAAGCGACGGAGCATTTCACGTACCAAGCCTCGTAATGGAATTGTTGCTGCCATCCCATAAACCGGAGCACTGCCGCTCTCCTCTTGCGGATGCGCCATTACATGCTGCACCGCCTGGCGCAGGTCATGGATGAATTTCTCAGCTACACCTGGTTGGGTATGTCGAAGTGTCAGGGCAATGTGTACTGCAATTGGTTTTTGTAATGGATTTAAACTCCAATTAGACTGGATCATCTGGTCCATCACCTGGTAAATATTGAGTGTATCTGAACCAAAAGCAAGTATCCACATCGGGTCCCCCAACAGGTAGAGTTCTGGAATGTCTGCTATTCCTGCTTTTATAACAGAAGCAGTTTCCAGCAGGCTTTTAGTGGCTTTCATATAACCATCCTGCCCCATGGCTAGCATGGCTGCCCAACAGACCGCACTCAAACTGCCTGGTCGACTGCCAGCCAATGTAGGTGAAAAATATAAGCCTCCCGGCCAGTCTGCTGCAGTGAAGTATTGAAATCGGCGCAGTTCCAACCCCCGATACAAAACCACCGAAGTTCCCTTTGCGGCAAATCCATATTTATGTGTGTCAGCAGACATGGAGGTTACTCCCGTAAGTCGGAAATTAAAGGCTGGCACAGGGTAACCAAGTTTTTCTGCCCAAGGGAGCACAAAACCTCCCAAACAGGCATCCGTATGGAACCCGATTCCATGGGTCTGTGCCAGTGTAGAAAGTTCTTCAATTGGATCAATAACGCCGTGTGGAAAACATGGTGCCGAACCAATGATTACGATCGTATTGTGGTTTATGGCGCGTTTGATTGCATTCACATCCGCTCTGAAATCCGGGGTAACTGGTGTTCGGATTAATTTGATCCCAAAATATTGAGCTGCCTTGTCAAATGCAGTATGAGCTGAGCTGGGTGCTATCATTTCAGGTCGACGTAAGCCTCTTTCTTCCCGTGCCCTGTCACGGTATGATTTCATTGCCAGCAAAATACTTTCAGTACCTCCTGAATTGACCGTTCCACAAATTTCACCCTCAGTATCAGCCGCTCCCAGCATTTCAGCTGTCATGGCAACGATCTCTGCCTCAAACTTGGTTGAGCTTGGCCAGACATCCGTATGCATCGGATTTGCTTGCGAATGAATGGCATACACCTGGTTCAGGAAATCCGTAAATATCTGGTCACCATGATAGACCGCCCCTGATACAAACCCATCTTTCCAACGGGATTCCTCCCTGTTTTTCAATGATTCCAATTGATGGAGAATATCTGCCTGCTCCAGGCCTGTTTTGGGGAGAAGGTTATAGGACCCAAATTCGCGTCGGTATGGCTTAAGGGATTCTTCCATACCAACCATGAGATTATCATATTCTGCTTCTATCTGTTCCCGTACAGCGGGTATACGGAACAAGTATTTTTCCACCCTGGCCAGCCAGCTGGCAGGCAACCACTTGAGTTGATTTTGCAATTTTTGGATATCCATGATATTCCCTTTCAAGGCAGGAAGAATTTTTCCAGCATTGTTATTGTAGCATTTTTCACGATTGATGGGGTTTGAATTCACAGGTACCTCCTGAAAAAACCCACCTTTCAGTAGGTAGGATCAGGGCACTATATCTATTCATCATTTTTTTTTCTCTTCCATGGAAGGTGTTTCTACATATTCACTTATTCTCCACCCCCAATGATTCTCCCCTCCTTCTCATCACCCTACATATGGGTTACTGCAACACATCCAGCAAGCATATCTGATATTTAAGGAAACCTCCTTTTCACCTGGCAACTGGACATTCACAAGAAACATGAAATCCTCTTCTAATCAGATAACCAATTACTTAAATATTAAGACCAAAGATCCTA
>JBDRQK010000008.1:0-2257 GCA_043826315.1 Chloroflexota bacterium | reverse complement strand
CCCAAAAGCAGGACAGCAGCGAAGTAAAAGTTCAAGCGCTCTAAAAATGCTTCCACTGGAACAGGCTCCGGTGAATTGAAATCGGAGCCTGTTTTGATTCAACAACAATTAGTTGAATATATTAGTGACAACTCCTTTCCTGGAAGAATGAGTTCAATATTATACTGGTGGCATGATTGATTACCATTCCCGTTTTCATGCAATGAATAATGCAAAACGACATTTATGTTTCTTCTTCCGAACAAGCAAATGAAAAAGGAAATCACCTTCTTTCTGGTTTGGATCGAGCTGACAGTGCTTCTGAGTGCTTGTTCTATGATCGAACCTTTTTCATCTGTCGATATAACACCAGGCTTCACACCAGGGATGGCTCTGGTTTCTTCTCCCACACCAAAATTACCCGCTACAACACCTGATCTTCAAGCAACTGAAATCGAACCAGCCGTCACCTCTGTGAAAGTGTTTCCTGAAGTTGATAATTACTTATGGAACCTGATCGCTGCCGGATTTAAGCGACCGGTAGGTCTGGCGAATGCAGGTGACGGCACGGGTCGGCTTTTTGTGGTAGAGCAGGCGGGGATCATTCACCTGGTCAACCAGGACAAGATTCGTTCTGACCCATTTTTGGATATCAGCAGCCGGGTGGGCAGTGCCGGGAATGAACAGGGATTGTTGGGGTTGGCTTTTCACCCCGCTTTTGAGAAAAACGGTTTTTTCTATGTGAATTACACGGACAAAGATGGCAGCACGGTCATCGCCCGTTTCTATTCGGATGTCAGCATACCAGCAGGAGAGCAGATTGGCGACCCTGCCAGCGAGTTGATCCTGTTGCGGGTAAAGCAACCCTACTCCAATCATAATGGCGGATACCTTGCATTTGGACCGGACCAGATGCTCTGGATCGGGCTGGGAGATGGCGGCAGCGGCGGTGATCCACAAGGGAATGGGCAATCGGTTCAAACCCTGCTGGGAAAATTGCTGCGCATCGACGTTGACCACGGTGACCCCTATGCCATCCCTACCGATAATCCCTTCGCTGCCGGTGGTGGTCTCCCGGAGATCTGGGCTTATGGTCTGCGCAACCCCTGGCGCTTCACCTTTGACAGCCAGAGCGGGGATCTCTACATCGCCGATGTCGGACAGAACCATTGGGAAGAGATCGACTTCCTGCCAGCCGATCTCGCAGGCATGCCCGCTAATTTCGGCTGGAACTTTAGGGAGGGCACACACCCTTACCAGGATGCTGGGGCAGGTGCGGTCTTGAATTTCATCGCACCAATTTTTGAATACCAACATGATCCAGGTTGTTCTGTGACCGGTGGCGAGGTTTATCGCGGAAATTCCTTGCCTGCATTTTATGGTATCTATCTATTTGGCGATTACTGCAGCGGGACGATCTGGGGTCTGATGCAAAAAGGTCCCAACGATTGGCAAGTGGAAACCCTGTTTAACACCAATTTTAATATTTCTTCATTTGGGTTGGATGAAAACGGGGAGGTCTATGTCCTGGATTTGAATTCCGGGCTTTATCGACTGGAGGCTAGATAAGTTTTTATTCTGTACCTGTTCATCAGGTTTGGTGTTGGTGACCTTCCCACTGAAAGAAATGGAAATTTCTTGGGAGGGGAAATATCGACTTGCGATTCTGTCTCAGTTCACCATTTTCTGTGTTCTGATCCACTGTCTTTGCCGTAAGGAAACTATCCAGCGCTTCACAGGCGGAATGCGCAGGACCAGCAGCAATGTGATCACAAATCCCAAGACCAGCGGGCGGACGATGTTGCCGCTCAGGGTGGTCAGGGAACCTTTAAGAGCCAGGGCGTTGTGCAGAACAGCCAGTGCGCCTACCAGGTAGACCAACCTGTGAAGCTTTTTCCATTTTTTCCCCAGGTGTTTCATCCAATATTTAAAGGAAGTGGTTGCAAGCGCCAGCAGGATCAATCCAGCTGCGCTGCCAATGATGATAAATGGTTTCTCGATCATCAACTTGAAGATCTCACGCAAATTCAACCCATAATCCAATACTGCGAAGGTCAGGAAATGGAGGCTGAAGTAGAAGAAGGTATATAAACCCAAAGCGCGGGAATGTTTAGACAACCTTCTCCAGCCGGTAAGAGTTACCAGTGGGGTCACTGCCAGGCTCACTACCAGCATGTTGATGGCCGCCCGACCCAGGTATTGTTCAACGAACTGGATCGGGTTAAAGGTCAATCCGCTGGTCTGCCATTTAAAAATGAGCATGATCAGGGAGAGCGAT
>JBDRQK010000007.1:0-10066 GCA_043826315.1 Chloroflexota bacterium | reverse complement strand
CTTAATATGGAAGTAAGCCCTGAGACATTGGCTATTGAGATCATCAACCATGTTGGTCCGGGCGGACATTTTCTAAGCCAAAAACACACCCGCAAGTATATGCGTACTGGAATGGTTAGGGGTGTGCTCCACCAATTGGATTCAACCGGCAAGTATCGTAACCCGGTGGAATTTGCACGCGAGAAAGTAGCCTGGATATTGGAGAACCACCATCCTGAGCCACCTTCAGCAGATGTCCAGAAAGAACTTGACCGGATCGTAGCAACAGCAGATGAACAGTTGAAGGGAAATCATTAAAATATGCTTTCTTTACAACCAGCTTTATCTGAACAAGAAGTAAAACGCATCCATGACCACAGCCTGGATATTCTCCAAAATGTAGGCATTGAATATAAAACTCCCAGGGCATTGGAAATTTTAGAGGAGAGAGACTGCAAGGTTGATTACAAACGCAATTGGGCATCGATTCCTCCTGAACTCGTTGAGTGGGCTATCCAGGCTTCTCCTCGGGATGTGCTGCTGGGTGCACGCGACCCTGAACGCAACCTGTATTTGAACGGAAAACAGGCTCATCACACAACCGACAGCCAGGGCACGCAAGCCGTTGATCTCGAAACTGGTGAAATCCACGATTCCACCGCTGCAGATCTGAAAAGAATGCTTCTCTTTGCCGATGCCCTGGACAGGGTGGATATTGTCAATGTGACCGTTTCAGCAAGTGATATTCCTGCACATTTACGCACCATTTATCATTTTGCACAGGCTTTCAGTTTGACCAGCAAGCATGTTCGCAGCGGCGTACTCAATGCCCAACAGGTGCCATTCCTGGTTGAATTGGTCAAAGCAGTCACTGGAAGCGAAAAATTTCGCCCGATCTTCTCGGTGGTGGATTGTACGATCTCTCCACTGATGCACGACGGTCCCATGACAGAAGCCTGCATCGAACTGGCCAAGCTCAATGTCCCGATCATGATCTTTCCCATGCCCCTGGCTGGAGGTACCTCGCCGGTAACATTGGGCGGCACCCTCCTGATGCACAATATCGAGTTCCTGAGTGGTCTTGTTTTATTTCAATGTGTCAATCCAGGTACGCCTATCATTTATGGAACCGAAGCTTCACAACTGGATATGCAAACCGGCAGATATGGCGGTAGCGCGGATGGATACGGCATGAGCAGCGCATTGATTAATCTTGCCCGTTTCTATAACCTGCCTGCCAACCTGCGAGGCTTGACGACAAAATCGAAACAACTTGATACACAATACGGATATGAATCTGTCTCTGGAACGATATTGTCATACCTGGCTGGTGCTGATGAAATCTATAGTGTCGGGTTATTAGGCGGAGCCCAAATTCTATCTTTGGAAAAAATGGTGTTTGATAATCATTTGATCCATCAGATCGAAACCATGCTGACCCCCATCAATGTCGATGAGGCGCATCTTCAGGCAGACCTGATCAAGCAGGTTGGCGTGGGTGGGGAATTTCTTACAGCAAGGGAGACTCTAAAGTACACCCGCAATGAATATGTTCCCAAATGGCCCCCGCATGATAAAAACCTGATGGATCTCATTCGTGCAGAAGCACAGCAGATCCTGGAAACCCATGCATCACCTCCTCTTCCGGATGGTGCAGCGGAAAAGATAGCAGCGATCTTGAAAGAAGTAGATAATACACTGGTGATGTAGATCATTCCAAGAGAAGGAACATCACGGAGAAAATATGTTCAATGAAACACCCTCAATAAAACCGATCGTTCCAGCATATCATATTCGCTTACTTAACGATGACCAGTTGGAACAATTTAGATCCGGCACATTTGAGATCCTTGAGAAAACAGGTTTTCATTGCCCGTTAGAACGGGCTTTGATGATCTATGCAGAACATGGTGCTACGGTCGATTTTAAGAATCAAATTGTCAGGCTGTCTTCGGATGTGATCTTGGCTGCACTTGCACATGCTCCCCGTTACTACACAATGGGCGGACGTTCGCAGGCTTTTGACCTGGATCTATCAAAAGGAGTAACCTATGAAGCCACAGATGGTACCGGAACAAAAACCATCGATTATGTTACGCGTGAACTGCGGTCTTCTGTAAAAGAGGATGTAGCCAAATCTGCCCGGATAGCTGATTACTTATCTTCGATAAGCTTCTATTGGCCGATGGTTAGCGCTCAGGATCATGGAGAAACAGCACCGCTTCACGAGTTGGATGCTGCTTTCAACAATACGCTCAAGCATATTCAAACGCCCACAATAGTTGAAAAGACCACAACCCGATATGCAATTGAGATGGCTAAAGTTGTTGCAGGAAATGAAGAAAACATGCGCAAGCGCCCGCCCCTATCGCTGCTAATTTGCACCATTGCCCCATTGGCGCAGGATGCTGCCAGTATGGATTCTGCTCTGATCGCTGCGGAGGCAGGCATACCTGTCGGGTTCATGTCCATGCCCAACACAGGCTCGACTGCCCCAGCCACGATCGCCGGAACCATTGTTCAAGGTGACGCTGAGATCGTATCAGCCATGGTTTTACTTCAGATGGCTTATCCCGGGACTGCGATGTACCACTCCTTTATGCCCGGAATGGCACATCCTCGTACCGGGGCATATTACAGCCATGAAGGTTATGTTTATGCCATGGGTGTAGAACTGGCACATAGATGGGGTGTACCAACCTTGGCTGGAACCTTTGGGATGGATGCCACTTCCATGGAATGGGAGTCCGGCATGAATGGAGGAGTGACTTCATTATTATGTGCGCTCTGTGGAGCAGAAACCGGCAGTGGTATGGGATTGTTGCAAGGCAGTACGCTTCTATATCCTGAAGCGCTGGTACTGGATGCCGAACTCTATCACAGTACCCGCGATAATGCTGCAAAATTGAATACCAATCCGGAATATATGGCCCTGGATGTGATCCAGGCGGTCGGTCCACGTGGACATTTTCTGAGGGAAAAACATACCCGTGAGTTTTACCGCAAGCTTGAGTTTTCAGATATCGTTCATGTACCAGAAATCGCTGGAAGTTACAGAAATCCGATCGAAGTAGCCCAGGAAAAAACCAACTGGATATTGGAAAATCACCACCCGCAACCCTTGAGCGAAGTCCAACAAACCGAGTTGAAACGCATTCTCAAGACAGCGGAAAAAGAATTAGGATAACCAGGATTAACATTGGAAACCTTACTGAAAGTTTTATCTGAAAATGAAAAAACCCAAGTTCATGAGCGGACGCTCAAGATTCTTGCTGAAACCGGTGTTCAAGTTAACACTGAAAAGGGTGTTCAATACCTTAAAGAAGCAGGTGCCATTGTTGACGAGAACTCAAGAATCGTCCGGTTCCCGCGCTCTCTGGTTGAAGAGTCTCTGAAACTGGCTCCAAAAGAATTCAGCCTGGGAGCACGTCGTCCTGGATGGGATTTGTCCATGAATGCTGGTGACTGTTTCTTGATCGCGGATGGTGAGGGTACTTCCGTTATTGATCGTAAAACAGGTGAGCATCGACCCTCCACATTCAATGACTGGCTTGAAGCCACACTTCTGATCGACGCCTTGGATGAGATAGGTGTTTATTGGGCTATGGCTGAGCGCGGCGAAGAAGATGAGACGGTTTTAAATTCTGTCACTTATTGGCGGCATTTATTCAACAATTTTTCAAAACACGTGCAGGATGGCTCTCCGAAAGCTGAACACAGTCACTGGTTGCTGAGGATATTACAAACAATATATGGAGATAAGCAAACGATCCGCAGGACTCATCCTTTCTCATTTTTGATCTGCCCGCAATCGCCTCTCACTATCGAAGGAAAATATACAGACGCATACCTGGAAATACTGGGGTGGGATATTCCTGTAGCCGTCATGCCCATGCCATTGATGGGGGGGACGGGACCAGGAAACATGCTTTCAATGGCGATACTGGGGAACTGTGAAGTGTTATCAATGCTATGTCTGATTCAGGCTGCTGCCCCTGGAAATCCATTCATTTATGCTCCGGCACTGGCGGTGATGAATCCGCGCACTGGAATGTACAGCGCAGGGGCGATCGAGAATGGACTGCTCAGTTGTGCTGCCATTGAAATGGCTCGATATTACAATCTTCCAGTTGAAGGAAGCGGTGGTGGGACCGACACCTTTAGTCCCGGAATTCAGGCCAGCTACGAACGCGCCATGAACGGAATGCTGCCAATGCTCTCCTGGCCGGATCTGATGGTTGGGGCCGGATTATTGGGTGGATCCATGGTCTTGAGCCTTGAGCAGTTATTAATCGATACGGAAATCTTCCGGATGAATAAGCAGGCTCACCGCGGCATTCATGCAGACGAGGCCATGTGGTTGGATGATGTCATCCAAAGCGTCGGTCCTGGTGGAAATTTCCTTGGTGAAAAATCTACAGCCGTAAGCATGCGTTCGGGTGAATGGTTGATACCCAGGATCGGATCGCATCAGACCCGGACAGCCTGGGAAAATTCAGGTCAGAAAACCATCCTTGATGAAGCTCGCAATAAAGTTGATATTCTTCTTGCTGAACATGAACCTCTGCGATTATCTCCTGAAGTGGAAAAGGAACTTTTTTTGATTGAACAACAGGCAAAAGAAATTTAATTAAACTGGCGGATAATTGTTTTCATTGAAAATAATCTTCTGATTTTGATATTTCTCATTTATGCTGAATTTCAATTCGAAGAAAACCTGTGCTTTATAAAATAAGGAAAAGATATGACCATGGATTTGACAAATAAGATATCTGATAATAAACATCTCAAAAAAAAGGATGATTTTATCGTAGTGAAGGATCTGGTGAAGTACTTCCCGGTTCGAGGAGGGGTCTTTAAGAGAGTTTTGGATTGGGTAAAAGCAGTTGATGGTGTCAGTTTCAACATACGAAAAGGAGAAACCCTGGGTCTGGTTGGAGAATCCGGTTGCGGGAAGACCACAGTTGGAAGGACAATGCTGCGCCTGTTGGAACCATCCAGCGGTTATGTCTTGATCGATGGAGTTAATGTCCACGAACTGGATCGAAAGGGTATGAAAGAGATGCGCAGGGAAGCTCAGATAATTTTTCAGGACCCGTACGCATCCCTGAATCCCCGTAAACCGATTGGCGATTCGATCATGGATGGGTTGGAAATCCATAAAATAGGTTCGGCTATAGAGCGGCGCCAGGTCATGGTGGATATGCTTCATAAAGTTGGCATGGAAGAATATCATGCCCACAGATATCCCCACGAATTCTCAGGTGGGCAGCGTCAGAGAATCGGTATTGCTAGGGCACTGGCATTAAAGCCAGAGTTCATAATTTGCGATGAACCTGTTTCTGCTTTGGATGTTTCAATTCAATCACAGGTATTAAACCTCCTGCAAGATCTACAAGAAGAATTCAATCTTACCTATTTATTTATTGCCCACAATCTCTCGGTCATTGAACACATCTCGGATCGGGTTGCTGTGATGTATTTAGGGAAAATTGTAGAAATGGCTCCCTGTGATGAATTGTATAACAATCCCCTGCATTACTACACTCGGGCACTTTTGTCATCCATTCCAGTTGCAGATCCAAATTCAAATATAAAAAGGATCCTCCTGGAGGGTGAAGTACCCACCCCTATCAACCCACCTAAAGGATGCAGATTCCACCCACGCTGCCCATTATCTACCGAGCAATGTCAAAAAGAAGAACCGATTCTCACAGAATATAAACCGGATCATTGGATTGCTTGCTGGTACGTAAAATTGTGAGTTCAATTCTCCAATAAATATTCACGTTGCCAGGAGATATCAGAATGCAGGAAAAAAAAGAAAAAGCAATATTATGTGTGTCCAAACTGAAAACTTTCTTCCATACCGAAGATGGGATCGTCAAAGCTGTTGATGGAGTGGACCTTTATGTAAACCCCGGGGAAATCGTGGGTTTGGTAGGGGAATCTGGCTGTGGAAAAACAGTAACATCCCTTTCGATACTTGGTCTAATTCCTGCTCCCGGAAAAGTGGAAGGAAGGATAGATTTTAATGGACAAGATCTTCTAAAGATCTCCAAAGAAGAATTATCAAAGATCCGTGGAAATGATATCTCCATGATCTTTCAACAACCTCAGACCAGTCTGAATCCAGTGATGAAAGTTGGTGATCAAGTCGCTGAAGTGCTTCACATACACCAGGATATCAAGAAAGAAGATGCCTGGGAAAAAGCTGTTGAGATGCTGAGGTTGGTTGGAATAGCAACCCCTGAAAAAAAAGCTCACGCCTATCCTCATGAAATGTCCGGAGGGCAGGCTCAAAGAGTCATGATAGCAATGGCTTTGGTCCTTGACCCGATGTTACTGATCGCTGACGAACCGACCACTGCATTGGATGTGACGATTCAGGCACAGATCCTGGACCTGATGCGTGGATTAAATAATAAATTGAACACAGCCATTATTTTGATCACCCATGATCTGGGAGTGATCGCAGACATGGTCAGCAGAGTTGCTGTGATGTATGCAGGAAAGATCGTTGAACAGACATCTGTCCAAGCTTTATTTGCAGAACCATTACATCCATATACGCAAGGATTGATAGGTTCCATTCCCATTCTTGGGAAGAAAAAGAAAAGATTGGATGTTATTCAGGGAGTTGTACCCAACCTGATCGATCTACCTGTGGGTTGTGCTTTTGCTTCACGCTGCAATCACAAGTTCGATTTCTGTGAACAAAAGATGCCCGATCTGGTCGAACTGAAACCGGGGCACGAGGTGCGTTGTTGGTTATACCAAAAATAATTATTTCATAAAAATGAGAATCAACAAATAAATATTGGAGTTATTGCATGGCAGAGAGAATTACGAACAATTCAGAAGATACATCCATCCCCAAGCATGCCCAAGTTGTGATCATAGGTGGAGGCGTGATCGGTTGCAGCACAGCATATCATTTGACCAAACTGGGCTGGAAGGATGTTATTGTCCTTGAGCGAAAACAATTGACATCAGGAACAACCTGGCATGCTGCTGGCCTGGTTGTCTGTGGGGGATTTGCCACTGACACCTTGTTATATATGGCACATTACACCCGTGAACTTTATAAGAATCTGGAGAAAGAAACTGGTTTGTCCACCGGGTTCAATCCGGTTGGCTATATTGAGATCGCCAGTTCTGACTCACGTCTGAGAGCTTTACGTAACAATGCAAACTTTGCGCGATCTTATGGCATCAATGTTGAAGAGATATCGCCAACCCAGTTTAAAGACTTGTGGCCTTTGGCAGATCCTGAAGGCGTACTGGCTGGTTTTTACACCCCGGAAGATGGCCGGGCTAATCCGGTTGATGTAACCATGTCATTGGCCAGGGGGGCAAGAAATGGGGGGGTAAGGATCTTTGAAGACACAGAAGTGCTGGGGATAAAAAAGAAAAATGGCCGGGTAACTGGAGTGGCTACATCCAAAGGTAATATTGAAGCTGAATACGTTGTCAACTGCTGCGGAATGTGGGCTAGAAATGTGGGAAAAATGGCAGGTGTGGATGTGCCACTTCATGCGGCTGAGCATTATTATTTGATAACTGAACCGATCAAAGGTGTCACTTCAGACCTGCCTATTCTGGAAGATGTCGATCGCTATGCTTACTACCGCGAGGAAGTAGGTGGTCTGATGTTGGGCATATTCGAACCGGTAGCAGTTCCATGGGGTATGAATGGCATCTCAAAGGATTTCTCTTTTGGAGAGATCCAACCGGACTGGGATCGGATGATGCCCTATATTGAAACAGCCATGGAGAGAGTTCCAGCCCTGAAGACAGCCGGAGTGAACAAACTGTTTTGTGGTCCTGAAAGTTTTACGCCGGATATGGGTATGCTGATGGGTGAAGCGCCAGAATTAAAGAATTTCTTTGTGGCAGCAGGTATGAATTCACTTGGCATTCTACTTGGCGGAGGTGTTGGGAAAGTCTTATCACAATGGATCGTTGATGGTTTGCCACCCGTTGATGTCAGTGAAATAAATATTGACCGCATGCTACCATTCCACAACACACGTAAATTCCTTCAGGACCGCACGGTCGAAGTTCTTGGTCTCATGTACAAGGAAAGTTTTCCCAATTCCCAGTCTGAAAGAGGAAGAAACGTTCGCAGATCAATACTACATGATCGCCTGGCAGAAGCAGGAGCTTATTTTGGTTCATCTGCAGGCTGGGAATACCCGGAATGGTTTGCTCCGGAAGGTGTGGAACCAAAGGTGGAATACTCATGGGACAGGCAGAATTGGTTTGAATACAATGCTGCTGAACATAAAGCCTGCCGTGAAGATGTGATCATGATGGACCTCTCCCTGATGTCCAAGTTCCTGGTACAGGGAACGGATGTAGAAAAGATCCTGAACTTGATCTCGACCAACGATGTCTCAGGTTCGATTGGAAAGATAACCTATACACAATGGTTAAATGAAAGAGGCACCATTGAAGCTGATCTAACTGTTACCCGCATGTCTGACGACAAATACATGGTGATCTGCTCTGACCTGGCGCACCGCCATGTTGAAACCTGGCTCAAGAAGAACATTCCTCCGGAAGCACACGCTTCTGTAACGGATGTAACTTCAGGTTATGCGATGATCAATCTGCAAGGTCCCAAATCCCGCCAGTTACTCAGTCGCCTCACCCATGCCGATATATCGAACGAGGCTTTTCCTTATCTGACAATGCAGGAAATTGACGTCCACTATGCGCGTGTATTGGCTTTCCGGGTAACCTACCTGGGTGAATTAGGTTATGAACTTTATATCCCTACTGAATTCGCCCCAACAGTCTTTGATGTTCTCGTTGAAACTGGAAAAGATCTTGGATTGAAGCATGCCGGTTTACAGGCGCTGAATACACTCAGAATTGAAAAAGCTTATCGCGATTATGGGCACGATACAGATAATACTGATACGCCTCTTGAAGCCGGGTTAGGGTTTGTGGTTGACTTTGACAAGCCGGGCGGTTTTATTGGCAAAGAAGCTCTGCTCAAACAAAAAAAATCAGGGTTCCTGAAACAACGCTTTGTGCAATTCCTTTTGGAAGATCCTGACCCCTTGTTGTTCTACGGAGAACAGATCTACCGGGATGGAAAAAGGGTTGGCTATGTCCGCTCAGGCGCATATGGATTCACGCTGGGTGCAGCTGTTGGGCTCGGTTTTGTAGAAAATAAGGATGGTGTGAGCACTGACGATATCAAGAACGGAAAATATGAAATTGAGGTGAATGGAAAAAGGTACCCCGCCAAAGCCTCGTTGCGACCGATGTACGATCCTAATAACATTCGAGTCAAAAGCTAGGTATTAAAAAGAACCAAACTGCTTAAAGATGGATGACCCATCCCTGTGAATGGATGACTGAGTTGCACAATTGAAACAGGCCAACATTCCATATTAACCACAAGCGGGAAAGCCGATCAACTTTCCCGCTTATGAAGCTATTGAACCAAAGAGTTACCTAAATACGACTTTTCAGGCGGGAGAAATATCAGGTAAAGGCAATATCGCTGATATAAGTTGCAGCACCAGAAAGAATTATGATACCAGCCCCCACCACCTGGATCCAGATCAGCCTTTCATCCAGAAAAACCATGGCAAGAACACTGACAATTATTGGTGTGACCATTGACATGAGGGTCATATAAGATGCCGTGGTCATATGTAAGGTTCGATACAAGAAGATCCAGGCTAACGCCAGACATATTCCGCTCCCGATGGCATAGGGAATGTATGCCAAAGAAAAAGAGCAGCATTTCAACACATTGGAGAGGTTTCCCAATATTCCGGGGTAAAAAAGTGAAATCCCAACAAGTAGAGCAAATACAGGCAAGCTGGCCAGGGGTTTTTGAATGGTGACCACATCAGCCCTGACGGTTTGTGTTTTCAGGATCTTACGAACCAATACATTCCCCAAAGACCAGCAAACACAGGCAGCCAGGATAAAAAGATCACCGACTTTTGGTAATAAGCTTTGGCCTCCGGTGGTTAAAAGGTAAGCTCCCAGGAGCATCCCAATTACAATGACAATTTTTAGTCGTGACATACTTTCGTTGAGAATCAGCCAGGCAAAAAGA
>JBDRQK010000006.1:0-2958 GCA_043826315.1 Chloroflexota bacterium | reverse complement strand
ATTTTCAGTGCAGCCATTACGGCTATGTTCTTGATGGATATCGAGCATGTAGGTCGCCGTGCTGAAGCATATTTGCTTTTGATTGCTTCAACGATTGGTATGACATTGATGGCAACAGCAGCAGACCTAGTGATGCTTTATCTTTCAATTGAAACTACCTCCATCCCTCTTTATATCCTGGCAGGTTTCTTAAGAGATGATGACCGTTCTGTAGAGGCTGGCTTTAAATACCTATTGTTCGGCGCATTAACCTCCACAATTTTATTATATGGATTTAGTTTGTTGTTTGGTCTTACCGGCGAAACAAGTATATACGCTCTCGCAGACCTATTTGCAGCATTTAGTCCTTTGGCTTTTGGCGTATTAATTCTGGCACTGATTGGATTAGCTTTCAAAGTATCTTTGGTTCCCTTCCATTTTTGGGCTCCAGATGTGTATGAAGGTGCACCTACACCAGTCGCAGGATTTTTATCAACAGCTTCCAAAGCAGCAGGTTTCGTAGTTATTCTGCGATTATTTGTGATTGTTTTTCCAGGGATTGCTGATAATTGGTCCCTGATCCTGGCAATCCTGGCAACATTGACCATGACCTTGGGCAATTTATTAGCTTTGGCACAGAAAAATATCAAACGCATGCTGGCTTATTCATCAATTGCCCATGCTGGTTATGCCATGATAGGTGTAGTAGCATTTTCAAAATTGGGTGTGACCGGAACAGCCTTTTACTTGATGGCTTATATATTAACTAATCTCGCAGCTTTTGGAGCTGTCGCAGTGGTAGGACGAGTAACAGGTTCAGATGAAATGAAGGCATACTTTGGATTACATCGCCGGGCGCCTGGTTTGGCATTGGTAATGCTGGTAGCTTTCTTGTCACTTGCAGGGATGCCTCCCTTTGGTGGTTTTGTTGCAAAGATATTTGTATTCAGCGCTGCAATTGAACAAGGTTGGATTTGGCTTGCAGTTGTGGGTGTTCTGAACTCGATCGTAGGTCTTTTCTATTACCTCACGGTATTAAAGTATGTCTATTTGTATCGAATGGAAGGAGAAGAAGAGGAAAAGCACTCGATTGTTTTATCCCATCCATATGCCATTGCATTGACAGTGCTAACAGTAGGAATAGTATTGATCGGCGCTTTCTTCGGTCCATGGTATGAAATTGCCAATAGCGCAGCAATAAACTTATTTTAATTGACGAACCTAAAACCGGTATGTTATAATCCGCAACCATGAAACCGGATGATATTCATAAAAATAATACCCGGCGACACATCCTTAACCTGACTTTGGCAGGTGTGGCAGGATTGGCTGGGGTTATAACTTTGCTGATCGTCTTGCTGTCATTGTTTGCTGGTATTTGGCTGGATAACAAGTTAGATACGGATCATAAGTTCACCATCGGTTTAATTCTTGGCAGTGTACCACTTACTCTTATCGTTATGTTCTATTTTGTAAGATCTGCAACAGCAAGGATTAAACCTTCAACAACAAAAAAACCTTTTAAGGAGGAAGTCAATAGTGGAAAAACCCCCTAAGAAGAAATGGTGGCGTTGGGGTGTGAATCGCTGGTTTATCCTGCTATTTATTATTGGCAGTGTGGTAACAGCATATACACTAGGTATAAAACCTGTACAACCTCACATTCAACTTCCAGCAGAAAAATTATCCTGTACTCCTATTTTAGAACTGCCAGCTCCTTTTGGAGACAATCCTCCAGCGCACTGTCTGAGTGAAGGTGGAGGTGGGCATGCAACCACAACACCTGTGACAGGATTGTACTTGACGAACACATTGGTAGCCATGTTAATTGCAGATGCAATTCTTTTATTGCTCGGGTTTGGTTATTATCGATTTTCAAAAACCGGATCATTGATCCCAAGAGGATTTTCAGGAGGATTGGAAGCCTTATTGGAAGTCATCTACAATTTAACCCAGACAACGGCAGGAAAGTGGACAAAAGTAGTATTTCCTTGGTTTGCAACGATAACCTTGCTTGTGTTGACAGCCAACTGGATGTCATTGATCCCTGGCGTGGATAGTATCGGCATTTTAGAGAAAGCAGAACATGGGTATAGCCTTCAGAAAATATTAGGGTTGACCACAATTGTTAATACTCCAGCTGGGGAAGTCGTTCATGCTGGAGAAGGATTCACGATCGTGCCTTTTGTACGTGTTTTATCGACTGACTTGAACTTTACCGTTGCACTGGCACTTATTGCGGTGATTATGGTTCAGGTGATAGGAATTAGGGCTCAAGGGAGGGTTTATTTTACAAAATTCTGGAATACCAAAACACTCTTTAGCAAACCTATGTTTGGTGTAATTGATTTTGGTGTAGGTCTTCTTGAATTGGTTTCTGAAATTTCAAAAATTCTCTCATTTGCCTTCCGGTTGTTCGGAAATGTATTTGCCGGCGCAGTCCTCTTATTTGTTATCGGAACACTTGTCCCGGTATTTGCGCAAACAGGGTTTTTGATGCTTGAATTCTTCGTTGGTATGATCCAGGCTATTGTGTTTGGTATGCTGACAATGACTTTCATGGCACAGGCAACTCAAGGTCATGGTGGCGAACACAAGGAAGAAGCTCAAGCATAAGTATTTGTAAGTCTTCGGGTGGAAACGCCCGGGTAAAACACACTATTAAAGTGGCGGTTTCCCCGCCCGATACTATTTTGGAGGTTTATTAATATGGATTACGAAGCTGCTCAAATTCTTGGTAAGTTAATTGGTGCTGGTCTCGCAATGATCGGAGCCATTGGCGCTGGTGCAGGTATTGGTATTGTAACCAGTGGTGCAGTTCAGGCAATGGGACGCAATCCGGATGCAACAGGGACAATCCAAACAAATATGATATTGGGGATCGCATTCGCAGAAGCTGTGGCTATTTATTGTTTGGTTGTGGCTCTCTTGATATTATTTGTCTTCTAAACAATAAAAGG
Source organism: Chloroflexota bacterium (assembly GCA_043826315.1). Lineage (GTDB taxonomy): Bacteria > Chloroflexota > Anaerolineae > Anaerolineales > Villigracilaceae > UBA12087. The sequence goes on along the minus strand of JBDRQK010000006.1, from coordinate 19 downwards.
AGGATAATACATTGGAAAA
>JBDRQK010000005.1:0-2900 GCA_043826315.1 Chloroflexota bacterium | reverse complement strand
CCATCGTTCATTTCCATAAATTCAGCCTGCTGGTCTGGCTGATCTGGCTGATCCCTTACTTCAGTCCGATGATCTTTAACATTGTCTATTAACTATTCAAGTATTGTGGAACATAGGCGGCCGATCAGCCAGCGATGTTTGTTTAACTTGAGGTCAACCAGACCAGGCGATTAAAAGAAGAGATGATACTTTCCTAATCTGACCTTCAATGGTATATAATTATCTTGAATTCTCCTGGAAGAAAGAATCAATCACCTTATGAAATCTTTAGAAGAAAATGGTAAATTGATACTAGTTACCGGAGCCACCGGGTATATCGTCTGCAGGCTGGTGCCGCGCCTGCTCGAAGCGGGTTACCGGGTACGCTGCCTGGTACGAGACCCCAATCGCCTGCAGGGACGACCCTGGCTGGACAAGGTGGAAATCAGCAGGGGAGATGTGTTGAGCGAAGAATCACTGGTGACTGCCATGCAGGGAGTAGATGTTGCTTATTACCTGATCCATGGCATGCAAGGCGGCAAGGTTAATGCTGAACGCGATATGCAAGCTGCCCGCAATTTTGCCTGTGCAACCGATTCGGTCAATGTTGAGCAGATCATTTACCTGGGAGAACTGGTGGACAGGAATGCCACTCTATCGCCTTACCTGCGGGCACGACATGAAACTGGTTATCTCCTGCGGCAGGGAGGTGTGCCGGTGACCGAACTGCGGGCAGGCATCGTGATCGGATCCGGCAGTCTGCTGTTCGAAATGATCCGCTACGTAACCGAACACCAGCCAATTATGGTATGCCCACGCTGGTGGTACACACTCGCCCAACCGATAGCCATCCGAAATGTGCTCGATTACCTGCTGGCTGTGCTGGATACACCTGCCAGCCACGGTAAATTGATCGAGATCGGCGGGTTGGACCAGCTGTCTTACGCCCAGATGTGCAAGGGGTATGCTGAGTTACGGGGTTTCAAACGTTTGATGATCCCAGCCCCAGTGTATGCGCCACGCCTTTCTGCGTGGTGGGTGCACATGCTGACCCCCTTGCATTGGCGTGCCTTGCTGCCGCTGATCGAGGGTCTTAATGCCAGGAGTATTGTGCAGGATGATTCGGCACGGCATATCTTCCCGGACATCCAACTGCTCGATTATAAGACCGCCGTCAGCCGGGCGTTGGGCAGGGTGCTAAATGATGATGTTGAAACCACCTGGGCGGATGCCCTGGTTTCCAGTGCTGGAGACAACCAGCCCTATACTTTCAGTTTGCAGGATGGCATGATGATCGAAGACCGCCGCAAATTGGTTACCATATCAGCGAAGTGTGTTTTCAAGGCATTTACCGGTCTGGGCGGCAGCAGGGGTTGGTTGTACCTGGATTGGACCTGGGATATACGCGGCTGGCTGGATAAAATCATGGGGGGGGTGGGCATACGCAGGGGCAGGCGTCACCCGGACGAGTTGTATGTGGGGGATTCGCTTGATTTCTGGAGAGTAGAAGCTGTGGAACCCAACCGCCTTTTGCGGCTGCGGGCTGAAATGAAATCGCCCGGAAAAGCGTGGCTGCAGTTTCAGTCGATCCCACAGCCGGATGGTAAAACACTACTTACCCAGACCGCCTATTTTGCCCCACGCGGTCTCACGGGTTTTTTGTACTGGTATAGCCTGTATCCCATCCATCTCTTTCTTTTCAGTGGAATGATCAACCGCATCGCTGAACGTGCCGCACAACTGGAAGACATGGAAAATAATATTGCCATCATCACCAATTAAGCACAACCCCAAAAAACTCATCCTGGTGACCGGTGCCAGTGGCTTTATAGCCAGCCAGCTCATTCCACTTTTACTCGAGCGAGGATTGAAAGTGCGCTGCCTGGTACGAAATTCCGCACATCTGGAAACCCGCAAATGGTATGCGGACGTGGAAGTGGTGTGCGCAGACCTGACCCTACCCGAGTCATTGCCCCCAGCCCTGGAAGGGGTAAACTGCGCTTATTACCTGGTGCACAGCATGTCCAGCGGCAAGAATTATGTTGAGCAAGACCTTAAAGCTGCACGTGACTTTGCAACTCTGGCAAAGCAAGCGGGAGTGGAACATGTTATCTACCTGGGAGGGCTGGCTGATCCTCAGGCTAAAATTTCACCCCACATGCGCTCCCGGATCTATACCGGCGAGGCACTGCGAACAGGTGGTGTCCCGGTGACCGAATTCCGGGCGAGCGTGATCATTGGTCCCGGCAGCATTTCGTTCGAGATGATCCGGTTTCTTACTGAACAATTTCCGATCATCGTTTGTCCGCGCTGGATGCCCAATCTCGCCCAGCCCATCGCTATTCAAAATATATTGGATTACCTGTTGGCTGCCCTGTACCTACATGAACCTGTAAGCCAGGTTTTTGAGATCGGCGGAAGCGACGTGATGAGCTATGCAGAAACCATGCTGCGATATGCTCTTTTGCGTGGCTTGAAGCGCAAGGTATTGATCTTACCGTTCAACCCGGTGGGAATATTGGCTTATTTTATGTCCTGGTTCACTCCGGTGCCTCCTGCCATTACCCGCCCGTTGGTGGAAGGTTTATGCAACCATAGTATCGTACAAAAAGAGACTGCCCGGAAGACCTTTCCAGACATCCAACTCCTGGATTTCGATAGCGCTGTTCGTATCAGCCTATCCAGGCTCAGCCCGGATCAGGTTGAACCGGTCTGGAGGCAGGGAAACAAGCGCGTTCAATCCAGCAAGCATGCCGGGTTTTGCATCCTTCAACGCCAAATGAAAATCAAAGCAGATGAGTGGGTTGTCATGGAGTCAATTCAAAACCGCTTCAGCAACAATCATAACTTTGAATTAACCAAAGCTGAAGAATGGTTATCAGAATCTGGTTGTGAAAAGATCTTGTTGCTGCAATCTCAGC
>JBDRQK010000004.1:0-5826 GCA_043826315.1 Chloroflexota bacterium | reverse complement strand
GTTCAGAGCGATGTAGGATAACAAGAGGTCGCGGTTTTCGGTCAGGTAAGCCAGCAACGCCTTGAGCCAATCTTCGCATTCCCCGGAAAAAGCGGCCTGGGCAGCGGTCAACCCGAGGCTGCTAACATGGAGTGTCAGATGTTCGACCTCCTGTTTGAAGGCTTTGCATAATTCCGGGTTGGGGATGATGGCAAATCCGCAAAACAATCCGGCCACATTGAAGGTCTTGCTGGGCGCCACCAGGGTGATGGTGCGCTGGGCGATCTCGGGGGAGAGGGTCGCCAGCGGTGTGTAATCTGCACCACCCAACAGCAGCTCACTATGGATCTCGTCCGAGCAGATCAGGGTACCGTTCTCCAGGCAGATCTCCGCCAGGCGGGTCAATTGCTGCGGGGTGTAAATGTCACCAGTGGGGTTGTGCGGCTGGCACAACAGGAAAATAGCAGTGCGGACATTCCCAGCGTTCATGGCGGCTTTGAACTCATCAAAATCGATCTCATAATGCAAGATTTGCGGGTTGTTAACCTGTCGCAACCGGGCCATTTGAAGCTTCAGACCGGTGTTCTGGTGGACCTGCAGGAATGGAGGGTAAACCGGGGGCTGAACCAGCAAGCCTTGCCCGGGCTGGCTGGCAATGCGTGCGGCGACATTGAACCCACTGACGATACCGGGGATGGCTACCACCATATCGGCTGTGACCTGCCAGCCGTATAGTTTTTGCATTCGTGCTGCAACCGTTTCGTGCAGTTCTTTGGGAGCCCACTCATAGCCGAAGACGCCATGCTCCACTTTGGCCTGCAAGGCAGCCAAAACAGGTTCGGGAGCGGTAAAATCCATATCCGCCACCCACATCGGCAATACATCGGGTGGGTAGGCATCCCATTTAATGGCATTGGTATGGCGTCGGTCGATCAGTCGGTCAAAGTCATAGGGCATGGGGTTTTCTCCGTAAACTAATTTTGAATGGCGATACTGGTGATGAGCGCATCCAGGTCGGTCAGGATGATGTAGCACAGGTGGGGATAAAATTAACATTGCTCATGTTTGATTCAACGAATATATCTAATACTTCTTCGTAAGGGGAGATATTCATATTGGTGTCACACCTTCTTTATGTTTTTTCTTAGCCACGACAATAAGGTGGGTCCCCATATTCAAACACCCTGCCTCAGCGCAGGCTTCCAATTCCATTCGTAATAGTTCATTCCACTTTTCGGTATCATCCTTGATTTGAGATAATGTTGCATTCCATGTCAGAGAAATGCAATTGGATGCTGATCTATCCAAAATGATCAACCCTCTCTTCTCCAACCAATTTGTTAGTTCATCAACTCGAAACATATGCATAAAGTTGTTTTTACGTTCCGGGAAATTCTGTGGAGTGATATCGCCAGATTTAGTTATTTCTTGATTGGCCGCGACAGGCATGCTTAACACTCCATTTAGAAAGCCATGAGCAGTCCCCCACAGCGACATTACACTCAGGAAGAGTAAACCTCCTGGTCTGAGCACTCGCAAACACTCTGATAATGCCAAATCGCGTTTGTCCAACACATAACTGAAAGGTCCACCATAGGCGACGACGCAATCAAACGAATACGGATCGAAATCAGACATATCACATATATCCAACTGGCGCCAGTCCTTAACTGCCTGGTCGAATCCAAATTCGTGAGCTAACTGTTTGTTCAGATCAAGTTGCACGCGGGAGATGTCTGCAACCATGATTTGCGTACCCAATCCAGCAAGTATTTGCGTAAAACGTCCAGCCCCTGCCCCAACCTCCAGAATTTGATCTCCCTGAGAAATATGCTTCTTAAGATAATGAGTATGAATATATAAACTGACTTCATCTGCTGGCGTATTGGTTAAACGATCCCATTCTTTCACTCCTAATTCATCAAAGTATTGACTGATCAGTTCGGGCGAGTAATTCGTTTTCCCTGTATTTTCATGGTCAGGATTGAACATTTGAAAGCCTTTCATGAGGAAACCAAGAAATTCCAATCCGCTTTAATAATTAATGAAGATCACTGGAGAGCTTGAATACCAAGTTTTCAAGTGACCAGGTTGTGCCTTTTGAAAAATCTAGAATTCCTGGTGTGTGGTACGGGTAATGATCTCTTCCTGCAGGGTCAGACTAAGGTCACAGAAATAGTCACTGTAACCAGCGACGCGCACGATCAGGTCACGGTACTCGGAAGGGTTCTTCTGGGCTAACCGCAGGGTTTCCGTATCCACCACATTGAACTGGATGTGGTGACCGTCCAGTTTGAAATAAGAGCGCACCAATTGCACCAGTTTGTCCAGGCTGTCATCATCCTTGAGCAATTGCGGGGTGAACTTCTGGTTGAGCAGGGTTCCTCCCGTGCGGACATGATCCAATCGGGCTGCAGATTTCAATACGGCAGTGGGACCGTGCCGGTCTGAGCCCTGTACCGGGGAGATACCCTCGGAAAGTGGTGTCCAGGCTTTGCGTCCATCCGGCGAGGCTGCAGTGACCGTTCCAAAATAGATGTGGCAGGTGGTTGGCAGCAGGTTGATGTGATAGTTGCCACCGCGCGTGTTGGGGCGACCTTCGATCAGACCGTAGTAGGTCTCGAAAACACGCACCAGCAGATCATCTGCACGGGCGTCATCGTTGCCATAACGCGGCGTCCTGTTAAGCAGCAGTTGGCGCTGGCGCTCAAAACCCTCAAAATTGGCTGCCAGCAAGTTCAGCATGTCGGGCAGGGTCAGGTTTTCCTGCTCAAAGACATGCTCCTTAATGGCAGACAGGCAGTCGGTGATGGTGCCCATGCCCACACCCTGGATGTAGGAGGAGTCGTAGCGCGCTCCGCCAGCGTGGTAATCCCTGCCCTTCAGGATGCAGTCATCCACCAGCAGCGAGAGGAAGGGTGCCGGCATATAGGCGGTATACAGTTGTTCGATGTGGTTGTTGCCCTTGATCTTGATGTCAATGAAATATTGCATCTGCTGTTCAAAAGCCCCATACAGATCTTCAAAACTTGCAAATTTGGTCGGGTCACCGCTGTGCGGACCTAATTGTTTGCCGGTGCGCACATCCAGACCGTTGTGCAAGGCTAATTCGAGCACCTTGGGAATGTTGAAATAGCCGGTCAGGATGTAAGCTTCCTTGCCGAAAGCGCCGGTCTCCACGCAGCCGCTGGTACCCCCGTCACGTGCATCCGGCAGTGTTTTTCCGACCCGCACCATCTCCTGTATGACCATGTCCGCATTGAAAATGGAGGGTTGACCGAAACCGGTACAGATGATCCTGGCGGCACGCTTGAGGAAGCGGTCCGGGTTCTTCTTGCTGACCTGGATGGATGACGAGGGTTGCAGTAAACGCATATCTTCAATTACATCCAGGATCAGGTACGAGACCTCGCTGACACCATCCGAGCCATCCGCAAGCAGACCGCCGATATTGATCTGGGAGAAGTCGGTATAGGTGCCACTTTCCTCAGCGGTCACGCCCACCTTGGGAGGCGCAGGCTGGTTGTTGAACTTGATCCAGAAACACTGCAGCAATTCTTCGTAATACGCTCTTGCATGGCGCTGGTCGCCCGAGGGGGCAGGGCTGGGGAGGGGGTCGTAGAAGGGTTGCAGGTGACGGTCGAGGTGCCCCGGGCAGAAGGAATCCCAGGTATTCAGTTCTGTGGTCACGCCCAGATGCACGAACCAGTAGTACTGCAGGGCTTCCCAGAAATCGCGCGGGGCGTGGGCGGGGACATGCGAACACACTTCAGCAATGTGCTCCAGCTCCCCTCGGCGGGTCGGGTCGTTTTCCATCTGCGCCTGGCGGCGGGCTTCCTCAGCATGGCGTTCCCCAAAGCGAATCAGGGCTTGTGCAGTGATGCGCATGGCTCGCAGTTCTTCCTGTTTTGAATAGGCATCCGGGTCATTCAGAAAATCCAAACCGAACAGGCTGACATCGATCCTGGCGATGAAGTCGAGCATGCCGCTGGTATAGATCTTGCCGTCAAGCACGGTATGACCGGGAGCGCGCTGTTCCATGAATTCGGTGAAAATGCCAGCTTGATAGGCTGCTTTCCACTCCTCCGACATCTCCTGGAAGAGCAATTCGCGCAGTGAGCGACCTTTCCAGAAGGGGATGACCTTGTCGGCATATGCCTGCCGGGATCGAGGGGGCACCTTGAAACTGGTCTTCTCCCGTGAATCGAGGATATCCAGGTCTTCCAGGCTGTGACAGCACAGCTCCGGGTAGGTTGGGGCGACTTTGGGTGCGGGTCCCTTTTCGCCCACGATCAACTCACCCGCGCCGATGTAAATGGTCTTGTGCTCGATCAGGTAGGCAAAAGAACGGGCACGCTGCAGCGGTACAGACTCCAGGCTGGAGTTCTGCTGGTAAAAAGAAGTCAACAATTCGGCGCGTTCGCTGGAGAGCGTCTCGCGGGCTTCCAGGGATTGCTGGCGCAAATTTTTGACACGGTCACTGATCGGCATGGCATGTACCTCAATACTTTTATTGGACTTATTTTACCGCTAATGATCCTTTCTTTTACTTCTTACTGAAGGATTGGTTTGGTTTTCAGCATCATTTTCCCAATTGTACGGGTTGGAAAGGATGTATTTGGTGATGTTTTCAAGATTATTTTGGTCCCGGATGATGTGTTCGTAATAATTGCGTTGCCAGATTTTTGTGATAGATAATTCCCGTCCGGCGCGGTACGTCACGGAAGATTTAAAGGCTCGCAGGATGGTTGGTATAGAGCCCACCACCGGTTTACCATATTGTTCCTCGGTAGGGGTACGGCGTCGCCGTACCCCTACAAGTTCATCATCAATTAACCAAATGATGCCATGCACATAGTTGGGCATTATTACGAATTCATCTTCGTATAAATGAACATAAGGGCGTAGCATGGTGGTTTTGAACCATTCCTCCCTTACGATCATCCCCAACGCATTTAAACGCATCCCACCATTTTCAATATTCCCAAACAAACATATCCTGTCCTTTGTCACCACGGTGATAAAATAAGCGCCCGGGGTGGAGTAATCATGCCCTTTTAAGCGGATCGACTTGCGGTTGTAATTTTCGATGGAATTTTGCAATGGTTGAGGCTCTCCATCCCGGGTGATCAATTTGGGTCGGTGCTGCCGTGCCTACCTGACCTGAAGCCCAATACCCCGCAACTGATCGGCATGGCATGTATCTCTATGCTTTTATTGAACTTATTTTACCGCTAAATGGGCTGATTTTTCCGGAGGCATAATTCAATGGTATTGAATTACAGCATGGGGGGGGATGAAGTTGATATAATAGATTCAACCAGACAAGGAGGTTGAAATGGCAACAGAAAAAAACACAACCGACAAGAATGAGCCAGTTAATGAAGCGGAACACAACCCAAACCCGGCGGCAGGTGTGTCCCCGGCGGCTGATGAGAGGACGATGGCAGCCCTGGCGCATGCCAGCCACCTGTTGAATGCGGTGACAGGAATGGGCGGGTTGATCGCAGCAGGGGCGATCTGGTTGACGCAGAAGGAAAAATTCCCACAGGCAGCTTTTCACGGGCTGCAGTCCCTGGTCTTTCAAGGGCTGCTGATGATCCTGGTGGTGGTGGAGGTGGGAGTGGTGTGGGTACTGGGATTTGTTTTCAGTTTCGCCACGATGGGGATCGGGACCATCGTCGCTGTACCCATCATGATCCTGAGCATGTTCCTGGCATTCCTCCTGATGGGGGCAGGAATTGCCTACTCGCTATACGGGGCGTACCAGGTATACGAGGGCAGGGAATTCAATTATTACCTGATCGGTGACTGGGTCCAGCAGCATCAGCAGGGGGGGTAATTTGC
>JBDRQK010000003.1:0-2068 GCA_043826315.1 Chloroflexota bacterium | reverse complement strand
AAGAACGCCTGTGCCGCGGCTGGGTACAGAATATGTGGCGTAACATCGGTCCACGCCAGGACGTACCCGCACCCGATATCGGTACAACCCCGCAGATGATGGGCTGGATGATGGATGAATATTCCAAACTTTCCGGCCAGTTTACGCCAGGCGTATTTACCGGCAAGCCATTGGGCGGCGGCGGTTCATTGGGACGCACCGAGGCTACAGGCTATGGCGTCATCTATACTGTGCGCGAAGCTTTGAAACACCTGGGTATTGACCCCAAAACAAGCGTGGCTGCCATCGAAGGTTTCGGAAATGTGTCTCAATACGCTGCCATCGGTTTTGTTGAAATGCTGGGCGGTAAAGTTGCCTGCGTTTCCTGCTGGGACCGACACGACAAGACAGCTTATACCTACAGCCATGAAAATGGCATCGACCCGCACTTCCTTCTGACCATTGTGGATCAATACGGAACGATCGACAAGAAAAAAGCCCAGGCTGCAGGTTATCTTATTGAATCCGGTGACAAGTGGATCGAAAAAGATTGTAATGTTCTCATCCCGGCAGCCATCGAAGGCCATGTTAATGCCGAGACGGTTATCAAGATCTCCAAGAATGTGAAAATCGTGGCAGAAGGCGCAAACGGTCCCTGCACCCCTGAAGCTGACGAATACTTCAAGCAGCACGACATTTTCGACATCCCCGATTTCCTGTGCAATGCGGGCGGGGTAACGTGCTCCTACTTCGAAAGCGTTCAGAACGACATGAATTTTTACTGGTCGAAAGAAGAAGTCCTGGAGAAACTGGATGCCAAGATGACATCCGCTTTCCATGGTGTGCTTAATATGTCCACCAAGGAAAATGTTTACATGCGGGATGCTGCTTACATGGTCGCGATCGACCGCGTGGTCAAGGCCATGCAGTTGCGCGGCTGGGCGTAAACCCGGATCGGATTAAATAATCAGACCTGGCAGTTTCTTGGAAACTGCCAGGTCTCTTTATTACAGGTATCACCACTTCTCAAGCGGGGTAGAGCACCAATCCGACTGTGCCTGGGCCAAAATTGATCGCCAGAGCAATCGAGAGGTCGGTCAGCTCTGATGATTGGACATTAAACACTTTTTTGGCCTGATCCAGCAGCGCCTGACCAGATGCCAGGTCACGGGCATGAACCACTGCCAGATGCACCGGCTCACTCCCGTAGACCTGCCTGCCAAGTTCAAGTATACGTTCAAGTGAGGCCTTGCGCGTGCGCACCTTATCGGTCATATTCACAATGCCATCCTTGAGAATTGCAATTGGCTTGACATTCAAGACCGAAGCCAGGGCTGCAGAAAGCGTACCAACGCGACCGCTCATACGGGCATAATCCAATTTATCGAGGGTAATGAAGATCTGGATCTTAGCTCGTATTGATTCAAGATGTTGGACGATCTCTTCCACACTTTTACCGGCGCGGTCCATCTGACGGGCGGTCCGGCACATGAATCCAAGCCCCATTGAGCCACCAGCCGAGTCAAAAGGAACTATGTTAAACATATCCTTCAGTTCTTCTGCTGCCATGACAGCTGATGCATAGGTACCTGACAACTTGCTGGTGACATGCATGGATAGAATGGTCTCCCCCGGTTTGGCAATCTTTTTGTAAAACTCGATGAACTGGTGAGGAGAGGGCTGCGATGTCTTTGGGATGGTCTTGGTTTCCTCCACCTTTTTATAGAAATCATCAAAACCCATATCGACAAACTGGAGGTAGGTTTTATCTCCAAACTGGATATTTATGGGTATGATGTGAATATCGAACTCCTGCTCCCAGGCAGGTGGCAGGTCTGCCGCACCATCGGTAACAATATGCAACATAAGAAATCTCCTTTTTTTGGTGTACAAAAAAGCAAGGGATGAACCCTTACTTTTATTGCGAATATCACATATTGAAACCCCAATTATTGATTTAAGTTACTTGTTACACGGCACAATAACGATCCACCTCGGCTGCAATGACTGCCAGGCTATCCTCCCAGAATTTGGATGTGCGAATGTTGATACCAAAGCGATCGGCTAATTCGGCTGCACTTCCCTCACC
>JBDRQK010000002.1:0-11511 GCA_043826315.1 Chloroflexota bacterium | reverse complement strand
TGACCACGTGAATGATCCCCGCCTGCTCAACCACAAAAAGCCGACCCGTGCCATCACCTGCATTCGCCAGACCTACCGGTCGCTTAAACCCGGCAGTGATCAAATTCCAAAAGTAATTAGCACCATCAGGAAACACCGAAGCAGAAGTAGCGATTGGACCAACCCCGGTTGCTTGTAATTCAAGGGTTGCAGCAGGGATTTCTAGCGTGGAGGAAGGAACCAGGAGCACCGTTGGTGTGGAACCTGGTGCTGTTTCCACAGGAGAAAAAGGCGAAATCAGAGAGCAAGCGCTTAGAAGCACTGTGAGCTCGATCCATACCAGAAAGAAGGTGATTTCCTTTTTCATTTGCTTGTTCGGAAGAAGAAACATAAATGTCGTTTTGCATTATTCATTGCATGAAAACGGGAATGGTAATCAATCATGCCACCAGTATAATATTGAACTCATTCTTCCGGGAAAGGAGTTGTCACTAATATATTCAACTAATTGTTGTTGAATCAAAACAGGCTCCGATTTCAATTCACCGGAGCCTGTTCCAGTGGAAGCATTTTTAGAGCGCTTGAACTTTTACTTCGCTGCTGTCCTGCTTTTGGGTTGCCCAGGCTGCTTTCGCCAGCAGCCCGATCCCCCCCACAGTCAGGAACGTGCCAAAGATATAAATAGGCCAGGCAAAAACGTAAACCCAGTTAGTTCCCATATAGATATGCGAGCTGCCTACCCACATGGGTGTGGATAATATAATGACTCCGGAAACCATGGCAGCCAGACCGGCACCTGCAGCCTTGTCGGATTCTTTGCTGCTCTTTGAAAAATCCACTTTTTCGCGTAGAGCGGGGATACCCAGCACCAGGAAAACGATCAACGTCAGGGCGTTTATGTAGAAAACAACATTGGCGGGTGTAGCTTTGCCGATCACAGTCAGGGAGGTATAGAAATGGATCGCATTTAATATGGTACCGATCGCAAGCACGATCAGTGTATTTCGATAGGCTCGTTTCCCGCCGCGTACCAGTCCAATCACAGCAGAGATCCCGATGATCCCAACGATCAGGGTTGTGACAACAAAGGTCTGGTAAAGCCAGCGGTAATCAACCGGCTTGATCAAGATCCAATAGGGAGGGTAGTTCTTTGTAAAGAAGGCTGCGCAAGAAGTTCCTGCACCACCCAAAATATTCATGGCTGCGGTCATGGCCATTAAAACAATAGCGACGACTTTGTAAATCTTTCCGCTCGTGTTTTTCATTACACCATCTCCCTATATTAATTAATCCGCAAATTTATTTTATGCGGTCAGGGGTTAGCCTTGGAAACGTCATCCGATAAACTCCAGGGATTGTTCAAATAGTGACAACGTTCACAAAGCATTTGCCTGGTAATATCATGAGATACATAGGGAGTTAAGGATACATCCAAGAATGTGACCCATTTCTCGTTCTCATCCAGGCCAATGGCCAGATCCGCTGCATCATGGCAAACCCAGCAAGGTATTACCGAGTGAACGTCGTCATGCCCCGGGATGGCAGTGGTTGAATCCATGGTATCCGCATGGCAATTCTCAGATGCACATGATATTGCCGTTGTTGAATGAGCATCGTGGCATTGAGTACAGGTAAAATCAGAGTGAGCATTTCCCAGGTCGGGTGGTTCATGCCCGGGGATTTCGACCTGGATGTGGCAATTCAAACACAGCTCTGTTGTCGACTCTACTTCCGCATATTCATCGATCGGTGGAACCGACAACCAGGCGTAATCCGGGTCAACCACCCCTTTCTTAACCACATGACAGATGTTGCAGGGTATGCTTTCCCAATCATTTTCTGCCAAGGTGGGAGGAGGAGGCTCAACTTCGAATTTGCAGGTTGCGCAACTGGCTGGCATATCATCCATCGAGGGGACGAAGTTGAGAGGCGCATGACAGCGCGCACAGGTACTGTTCGTACCGGTGTCGTCCAATACATAAGTTTGTGCATGTGGGCTTGCTTCCCACAAGGCTTCGATCAAAGCAGGGTCTATCTCTGTTGGAGCAATAGTAACTTGGGGAGCCCCGGTGGGGCTCCCTGGATTTGATGTGACCTGTTGTTGTGGAGTAAGTTCCTCCGGCGGAGCAACCTGGCCTGGTTTACAGGCGGTCATTCCAATAGCCAGAAATACTGTTGTGATCAAACAGGCTAAGATGGGGGTTCTTCTATGCAAGATTCACCTTTCGGTTGCAGGTCTAAGGTTTGGGTGCGGGTGTTGGTACTGTGCCTGTTGCTGTTAATTCAGTCAATTCCCATGGATTCTCTGCAAAGTGACAGCGATTGCAGGAAACCATATAAACAGGGCTATGCGACAGGACTTCCGCTGTGGTGGTTTTTCCGCGCGATGTAGTGGTCTCGATGGTTGTAAACAGACCGTCTTCTGTCGCCCGGCCAACATCATAACCTACAGCATCATGGCAGGCCATGCAGGTTATATCGCCTGTCATCATGGGTGCAACCTTGGTATGCGTGTCGGCTGTGTCCGTGTGGCAATCCACACACTGTTTGGTCTCTCCGGTATGCGCATTATGGCAGTCTATGCAGTACTGCGGGCGATTAGCTTGCGGCCATTCACCAGCATAGTTCAGATGTGCGCTGCCGCCCAACAAGACTTCATGATCCGCTGACAATCCGGCGCTGCTAACTTTAGCGCCTTTAGCGTTTGTGTGGCATTTAATACAAAGTTCGTTCGGGGATTTAATTTCTTCATACGTCATGGCTACCGGAGCGTACCAGGAGAGCTCAGCGCTGGCAGTGCCGTTTTCATCAACTTCATGACACTGTGCACAGGGAATTCCAACCCACTGCTCTTCTGTAACCAGGTCCATGCCGCCTTCTGCAAACGAAGGAGCGATCCGCAATTCAGGATCAGTTGGGAATTTGCATGTCACGCAGTTCGGGGCAGCGCCAACCTTCGAACCGGGGATCCAGTTCTGGGGGGAATGGCAGCGGGTGCACATGGTATTGGGACCTTTACCAAGATCATAATCCATGCTATGCGGTCCGCTTTCCCAATCTGCAATTTGGACCGATTGATCGGGGATGGGAACTGCGGTCGGTTGGGGTGTCGGTGGCACGGGTGTCGGGGGGACTGCTGTGGGCTCCGGTGTGGCTGCCGGTTGGCAGGCAATGACCAGCAGGGGTATGATGATCAATACCCCTGCGATCATGAGCCAACGGGCCATTGGCTGTTTTGGTTTGACACTTGATTTGAACATAACATTCTCCTTTTCTTAAAATATGATTATGCACAGAGATAACCCTGCGGGAAAACCATCCTTGTATAAATTATCACAATAGAGGCTGTTAGTCTTTGACAATTATCAATTCAGACCTTAATTGTATTAAATATACCAATCAGGCTTGTGTTTAATCACCCAATAAATTAAATGAAATCTACCACTATCCATATTTCGCTGACCGGGAATCGTGAGCGGTATCTCGAAAACATAATTGTTTGACAATTATCAGCATTTCTGATAAAACTTTGCCATGGAAACCCCCGAAAATCTAGCCGAAAGACTTGGGAACGTCAGTCATTTCATGAAGCTGCCCCTGGCAGACAGGCTGGCGATCACCCTGGCTGGAAAGATTCGTCGTTACCCGCCCGATACAGTAATTTTTTCAGAGCAGGAACCGTGCGCAGGCATGTTCGTCTTATTCAAAGGGCACGTCCACATCTCCACACTAAGCCGGCAAGGTAAAAAAAATATTATTGCCGATATTGTCCCGGTCATCATGTTCAATGAGATCTCCCTGTTGGATGGTGGTCCAAACCCTTATACAGCCAACACCACCCAGAATTGCATTACCTGGCAAATCAGTCGCTCGGCTTACCTGAGACTACTCCAGCGTTATGCACAAGATAAATTCACACAAGTTTCTCTTGGGCTGCTGGATATCATGGCGAGCCGCTACAGGCAACTTTTAGACAGCTACGCCGACCTGGCTTTCCTAAACGTGCCTGTTCGCGTGGCAAAATTGATCTATGAACTGAGTGAAAATGGACGAACATCCATCAGCCGTCAGGAAAATTCTCTGGTTGAGATGGCTGCACATGTAGCCTCTGTTCCTGAAGCCATCAGCCGGGCTCTGAACTTCTTAAAATGCCAGGGAATTATTGCCACCACACGCACAACCATCACGGTTCTAAAACCGGAAGAGCTAGCGCAGATGGCAAAGATTGGGTCTGGTGACATTTTCACATACGGATATAAAGAATAACTAATTCTTCAGATTATTGGTCTTACAAAATACTACCCCCATTTTTTTTATAACAATTTAACCAAACAACCTTTGCCTTAGATGGTTACCCCGGATCGTTGCGGCAGGCTGCAAACCGGCGGCGGAAAGAGATACAGGCATTCACTATCCACACTCCCGCTGATGCTATCCTGGATGGGGATCAGAACGGTGTCCACGGCGCGCTCGAACAGGGTGCGATAGCGCTTCAGGTCAATGCTGCGCGGGTCGGGCGGCTGGGGTACATCCCAGGCACGCACACCCGGATCCCCCAGCGTGAACAGGAAACGCACGCGCTGCCCGGGGCGCACGATTTTACCGGCAGCCTGCATCTGGCGCACCGCCCGGGCGGATGGCGAGGGGCTGGAGTACTCACCCAGTTCGCGGCTCAATTTTTGGGATATCAGCAATTTCTCGACCGGCACGCCTCCACTTCGCAATATTTTAAGCTGCTTGCGTACAAAAGCCTTTGCCTGCGGCAGAACCTGCGCCAGGTGATCCGCATCCGGTGCGCCCGCCAGGATCTCCAGCAGGCTCATTTGAGTCTCGGCAATGAAGGGTGCCGTGTCATGGCGGCGGGCTTCGATACCGCGTACTTTGACAGAGCCATCCTGAAAGACACCAAAATAACGGTTGGGCACCGGGACGCGCGCGTTCTGGCGCGAGGACAGGAACACCACCCAGCGGTAAATCCCATCCATCGAAATGGGCAGACCGGTGCGGGCCGTGATCTCCGCCAGCAGGGTTTCAAAATCAGACGGGAATCTGCAGCCGGGTTTTTGCACCCACAGGCCGTCCACATACATGTGCAGGATCTCATAATCCAGCTCTTCGGCGGCTTCCTTGGCACGCAGCAGGGCTTCGCGACCATAGGCAGTGACAGCCTCATGGGATTCGATGCGTCCGAAGCGCGCATTCTTATAGCCCAGGTAACCAAAACAGGTCACCAGCAGCCACTTGTGGGCAGAAGCCAGGGATTGGAAGACCGGGCGGCGGCAGTCGTGACGGTTCAGGGTCAGGAGCGCAGATTTAAGCGCCAAGCGCTTTTCAAGCAGCGGGGCCAGCGTCAGGGGCACAATACCGGGTTCGCCAGGAGCTGGCTCGAGGCCCTGCCCCGAACCGGTCAGGGTCCCCATGCCGGCCCGCGGCACCTCGGGCGAGATATTGAAGCGCACCATGATGCCCGGGTACATGGAGACAAAATCAATGCCGCCCACATCACGGTGCAGTCCGATGGTCGGCTGGTAAACCATCCCGCCCATATCCGCCTGCAGCAGTTGGGTGGCGGTTTTGGGCATCTCGGCCTGCTGCTTGTGCCAGGGGATCAGGATATCTTCCTGCAGGGCGGTCACGAACTGCATGGAGGAAATGCCCGTGCCGGGAGACAGGCGGGCGGCATCCTGGACAGGCTGGCGGGTGACACGCGCCATTTCGAGCACCCCCTCCAGGGCGTAATCATTCCAGAGCATGGCGTTGTGCCGGTCGAGATGCCAGCGCCCGCGCAACTGCACCTGGCGACCGCGGTAGACGATCTGCCCGTACGAAAAGTAGGTATGCTCTTTGCGTTCAAGTACGGGCTGGCTTTCATCCCGGTTAAGTGGCAGGTTCAGACCGCTTTCACGGCAGGCCTGTACCAGGCTGGGCAGCAACCAGGTATCGCCCCAGGATGTCAGCAGCAGATCGGGATCATAGCGCCGCAATTCGGCAGCCAGGCAGACCAGCAGGGCTGTCCTGTTCTGCAGCGTCAGGGAATAGCGCACGCGCCCGTGAGAAACGATCAGCTTGTGCGGAGCGCTGTGAGCAGGGTCACAATCCGGCTCGAGCGACAGGATGCGCAGCGGGGCAGGCTCGGGTTCCAGTTCCCAGGGTGTGTTGAGAGGCGTAATAGCCAGCACCTTTGCGCCGCATAGCTCCAACCGGCAGCGTGCCAGCGGAAAAACACCAAAGGCCGCCGCGTGCCGCAGGGCAATGGAAATATCGGCATCGTAGTAGGTCAGGTCTGGAAAAGCAGCCAGCATGCCCCGGAACAGCTCATCCAGCCGGGCAGGCTGCAGGACTTCGACCGACAGAACAGTCACCTGTCCCTGAAACACATCTTTGCGCCGGGTGCGCCCCAGCTGTACCGGGATGGGTTGCGCTTCGAGCCATTGCCAGAGCTGGTGCAGGCGCGCCGCGGGCCCGGCCGCGTAGAGTCTGGCGGCGAAATCCTGGACCAGGCAATGGCGCCCACCATCATCCCCGATCAGCCACAGGGTGAGATTTTTTTCGTTCGGATAGACATCCAACAACCAGCCGGTCAGTGTCGTGTTCATGGCTTTCGGGAGAGAAATTCTTCCATCAACTGGCGCAAGCGTATCACCTCCTTATGTTCCTCCAGCAGCATGGAGAGCAGGAAGACTTCGAAGGGCAGAGCATGCGAGGCATATTGTGATGCAGCCAGGTGCTGGCGGGCGCTGCTGAACAGGTCATCCAGGGCCAGCTGGTCCGAGCGGCGCAGGGCACGGCGGAAACGGGAAAAAGCGGCCTCCTCTTGCAGGAAGACCTGGGTTGCGGAAGGAAGGGTGCGTCCCATAATGATATCTCCTCTCAGAATAAGCGCATGGGCTGCGCGGCAGCAGGCTCGGGTTGGACAAAGATGGACTCACCAGCCGAGGCCTGCAGCAGTTCAAGCAGTTCGATGGCAGTCTGGCTGGGGACAGCGGGTGGGTGTACGCTGACCACTCCCCCGGAGCTGATCTCCAGCCGCTCCAGGTGGCGGATGCAGATCTTCAGCAGTCGTTTGCGTTCCCCTGCCTGGACAGATTCGTCGTAAAAGGTATTCAGCAGATCCAGGACGATAAAGGGGAATCGGTTGGCCGGGGTGCTTTCCAGCAGGGAGTGGGCCTGGTAACAGGTGAAGGCGCGCGAAACCGTGATGCGCTCCAGGGTCTCCGGGCGGCCGCGCGCGGCGCGCGCCACCGTGTAGGCATTGAAACGGTTGCCACCGTCCAGGACACGCACGGGCATACGCTCACCGAGACGGGCAATGGCGGTCAGCAGGCTAGCATTCAGGCTGCGCGCGCCGACCAGCAGCATCCACCTGCCGGTCATGGGCTCGATATTTTTGGGTTGCAGGGTTGTGATATACATGTACTTATCCTTGCACTTCTGGAAAATTAAACCCACCCCCTGGGGTGTATGCTGACCCGGTCTCATGAAGGCGCCACAGGTGGGGGTTTCCCTGCCCACCACTAGTACTGGGCGCGGGGACCCCACTGGCTGAAATCCCAGCTCTTCAGCTGCAGGCGCAATTCGGCCTTGCTGTGTAACTGGAATTTGACCAGAACCTGGCGCACATAGCCCTTGACGGTATCCGGGGACAACTTTAGTTTGAAAGCTATCTGTCGGTTGGTATAACCCAGGCAGGTAAAAGCGGTAACATCCTGCTGGCGCGGCGAAAGGGACTGCCAGCACTGCCATAATTCTGCATGCGTGTCACGCCGGGCCAGACCTGCTGCCAATAGATCGGCTTGAATTTCACGGGCGGGACGCTGCTCCTGATGGGCAATATCCACCAGTGCCGTATGCAGGTTTTCATCCAATTTGTAATAGTAGGATCCCGCATCACTTTTAAAACCCAACAGTGTAAGCAAACGTTTCCAGATAGACATTTCATAAAGATTATATAGAACATTTGTTCTGTAGTCAAGTGCAAATCATCATTTGTCCATGACACATAACAAACTGACCACATAACCGAAACACCGTCCCAACGCGAACATCATCCCTACGCGAACATCGTCCCGAAGGTTCTACCCAGGCACAACAATCTTTTATCCAAACCTTCCCGCCAAGAGCACGCGGGACTTTCGGGACGTTTGTAGAATTTCGGGACATTTGGATGCAATAAGCAAACTTCAGGGGTATATACCGGCACCTAGCATTCCCACCCATCCAGGACAATACAACAAAGACTATAATCAATAGAAAGATCGTCCCAATATTAGACATCGTCTCGAAGGTTCCATCCAGGCATTACAATTTTTTTCTAACCTTCGTGACGTTTGTGAATAGCTGCAACTATAGGATTAAGACAGGTAACGATGCCATATAGAAATGACAATTTTGCAGTAGAACAGTATTATCATATCTACAATCGCGGAGCAGGGAAAGGAAAGATTTTCTTCAACAATGGGAATTACGCATATCTCTTGCAATTAATGATACAGCACCATCAAACTCACGGTGCAACCGTTATTGCATATTGTCTGATGCCAAATCATTATCATTTTTTACTCAAACAGGAGACAGATAAGCCCCTGTCAAAATTTATACAAGTACTGTTTAATGCTTATGTGCAAGCGGTGAATATCCAACAGGAACGCACAGGCACATTATTCGAAGGAAGATTTCGCCATAAATGCGTAGAGAAGTGGGAATACCTGATGATCTTGTGCAAATATATTCATCTAAACCCTGTAAAGGCAAGGTTGGTAAACCAACCCGAAGATTGATTGTATTCAAATTATCGTGACTGGATCGGGTTGAGAAATGGAGAATTAGTGGATAGAATTTTCATACAAGATCATTTTCAGAATGCGGGAGAATACAAAAATTCGTGACTGATAATAATGATGAGAAGAAAAGTTATCAGAGTATAAGCAAATATCTATTTGATTAATTAGCCTCCCGCCAACAAAATCGTCCCGAAGACAGTTTCTTTATAATCCCAATTGGCAAGCGCTGGTTTTAATAACAATTCTGTACAGAAAGAAAACCTTCTCCTGGGCATTTATGACTGTATAATACAAAGCACAAAGTTGTTTGTCTGTAATCCTGAATTCCATTCCCCTGCAACAAAGGCTGGTTGTGGGATTTGAACATATTTAGATCCATCCCGGGAAGCGAGTAGCATGAAAGCGTTCACCAAGTCTCCCAAATTTTTTTTATCAGCCGCCATTTTGATCATCGCCCTTTTTGGGTGCAGCGGATTGAACACTCCCGACCAGGTATTTTTTCCTACAGCCGATCCAACACAGAGCCCATTATCCAGCCTGGCACAGATCCAGGCCAGGGGTGTGCTGATCGTCGGCACTGCCATTACCGAGCCTTTCGTTTTTCATGACCCCGCCACAGACGACCTGACCGGATTCGACATCGACCTGGCTGGCGAGATCGCCGAATCCCTGGGAGTAACCCTGGGATTGGTGGAAATGCCCTTTGCAAACCTGATCCCGGCGCTGCAGGATCACAAGGTGGATATGACCATCGCAGCCATGTACATCACAGATGATCGGAAAAAAATGGTCGATTTTTCGCAACCATACCTGGATAGCGGCCTGGTGATGGCTGCCCTCCCCGGGCAACAGGTACGGATCGAGACAGTTCAAGATCTGGAGGGTTTAAGGGTTGGCGTCAAGATCGGTGCCACAGGCGCAAAAAAAGCCCAGGAACTGGTCACGCAAGGCATCAACCTGGAGATCGTGGAATACAAGGATACATTTACTTCGTTTCTGGACCTGGAAGTGGGTCGGGTGGATGTGATCTTTAACGACTATCTCAACACCCTGGCTTACATCAAAGACACCCGCTCTGAAATCCGGATCGTCACGAACCAGGCAGGCGAGGTTTACTATCTTTCGCAGGCTGGACTGGGGATTGCTGTCCAACAGAACTCCCCGGAGTTGCTTGGGCTGATTAATACCCGCATAAATGAGATGAAACAGGATGGCACCCTGGACCAATTGTATAAATTCTGGCTTTTACCAACTGTGGAGGACTAGTCATTACGGTCGTTTTTTCTCCTGTCGATCTGGTTTTCTGCAATTGATGACACCAGCCAAGTGGATATAAATGGAAAAATTAAGTAAGAGTTGGAAATTAAGCACAAAGTTAACCCTGGCAAATACGATCTCGATCTTATTTGTAGCCGGGATGTTGACCCTGGGCTTATACCTGCAAATCCGCATGGCACAACGTATGGTGATCCAGGAGCGCTTGCGGGACATTTTAAGTTTTTCAGCACCACTGGTGGACGGAGATTATCATTCCCTGATCCGTTTGCCCGAGGATGAAAACAGTGCGTTTTTTCGTGTTTTATCCCTGCGATTAAATTCCATCCGGGAAACCAGCCCTATCATCGAGCGAATTTACACCCTGCGTCAACTGGAAGACGGGCGTTTGGTATATGTCGTGCACGACGATCTGACCGAGCACTTTAATATTGGTCAGGACTATCCACATTCCATTCCGGATATCTATAAAAAATTGGCAACCATGCCCGGACCTTTGGTGGTGGATGAATTTTTTACTGATTCAACCGGTACATATCTCAGCGGTTTCGCTCCCATTTACGATCAATTTCGCAACATGGACGGTGTCCTGGTCATTGACATCAATGCAGCCAGCGTTATCGCCCAGGAAGCCCGGGCTCGTCAAATTGCGTTGGTGATCTTCCTGGTGACAGTTCCATTATCATTATTGCTGGGTACCTGGATTTCCCGAAGACTGATCTCACCGGTAAATGATCTTATGATAGGAGCCAGGCGACTGGGTAACGGTCAGTTCGATCAGGCTGTACCTGTACGCAGCCAGGATGAGTTGGGTGAACTGGCGGGTACTTTCAACCTGATGGCGGGTCAATTGCAACGCTCCATGCAGGTACTGGAACAGGAAATCATCCAGCACAAGCAATCCCAAAAGATCCAGGATGCCATCTACAGGATCTCACAGGCAGCCATTTCAACTAATAATATGGATGAACTCTATGAATCCATTCACGACATCCTGGGAGAATTGGTCTCCGTGGAAAATTTCTACATCGCACTTTATGACCGGGAAACTGAACTGATCAGTTTTCCATATTATATCGATCAATATGATGAAAAACCCTCTGTCATGGAACCAGGGCGGGGATTGACCGGGTATGTTCTGCGCACCGGCAAACCTCTGCACGCCAATACCGATATCTTCAACGATCTGATCCGTCAAGGTGAGGTGGAATTGGTGGGAACCCAACCCATTGATTGGCTGGGGGTTCCGCTTAAAGCAGGGGATCAAATTATTGGTGTCATGGGAGTACAAAGCTACTCGGAAAAAGTACGTTTTACCCAAGAAAACATGGAACTATTTGAATTTGTCTCCTCCCAGGTTGCCCTGACCATTCAACGCAAGAAAGCTGACGATTCATTAAACGAGAGTAGAGAACGCTACTACCGCTTGTTTGAAGAATCTCCCGTTTCTTTGTGGGAAGAAGATTTTTCGGGAGCC
>JBDRQK010000001.1:0-2952 GCA_043826315.1 Chloroflexota bacterium | reverse complement strand
ACAGATGAGTTTTTTAACTTCTTTTGTCCTTCTAGTCCAACTTCCGGAAGTGGTAGATGCCTGGAATACCTTAATATCTCTTCATTCGTTAATTTTGTTTTCATCTTTTACACGCTTCCAGCAATTGAACCTATTACTGCTACCATGCAATAAACTTCCCTGACAATTGCAACCACTATATCAACTATCTCTTGTTTTTATTCTAAATTTTTCTATCGATTTCATAGTCCAAAATTTTTTATTCATCTTGAGTGAATAAATATGGATAGTTTAGTTAACAAGAAATATTTTAAAAATATCCGCACCCATCCACATAAGTTTGTTGATGGGTGAAGATTCTATCCATATTTGAATATTATTTCTATTCTTCTTTCTTTTCGGCCAGATCCCTTTTATGCGCATCAATAATTTCTGAGGCGATGTGAGTTGGCACTGTTTCGTAATGATCATGTTCCATTGTAAAATATCCACGACCACCTGTGATCGAGCGGATTTGAGTTGTATAACGTAACATTTCTGCTAGTGGTACATGCGCAATAACAACAGTACTGCCATGTTCAGATTCGGTTCCCTGGACGCGTCCGCGGCGTGAATTCATATCACTCATTACATCGCCCATATTTGCATCTGGAACAACAACCCGTACATTCATGATCGGTTCAAAAAGAACAGGACTGGCATCATGAACTGCCAATTTAAAGGCTTCGCGTCCTGCAATTTCAAACGCGACAGGCTTTGAATCTACTGGATGTTCTTTTCCATCATAAACAATTACTTTCACATTGTGCAAAGGATATCCTGCAACAACTCCAGTAATAAGAGTTGCAGCGATTCCTTTCTCAATTGCTGGTAAATATGATTTAGATAGGTTCATACCCACAAGTTCATCCGTAAACTCGAAATCCTCATCCAGCAATGGTTCTACACGAAGGTGTACTTCTCCAAATTGACCTGATCCCCCAGATTGTTTCTTATGCCTGTATTGAGCAGATGCTTTTTTCGTAATGCCTTCACGATATGGTACTTTTGGTTCAAATGTTTCTAATCCAACTTGAAATTTTGATTCTGCACGACGGATTGCAACATCTATGTGTTGATCACCCATACCCTGTAAAATTGTTTGTCCTGTTGCTTTCTCATTATGCCAAGATAAAGTCATATCTTCTTCACATAATCGAGTGAGTGACGATGAAATCTTTGTTGCATCTGCCTGTGTTTTTGGTCCAACCGCAACCCGGTACAAGGCGCTGGGGTATTCAGGGTTGCTTAACACCAATGGATGTCCTTTATCGCTAAAAGTATCCCCAGTCGAAGAAACAGCCAACTTTGATACTGAGGCTATATCCCCCGAATGTATGATTTTTACAGGTATTTGTTCCTTTCCGCGTTGTATATGTAAACCAGACATACGTTCCTCGGTTTCCTTTGTTTGGTTCCATACACGAGAATCTGAACTTAGAGATCCTGAATAAACCCGAAAATACGTCATCCTCCCAACAAAGGGGTCTGCTGTTGTCTTCCAAATATAGGCAGCTAAAGGACCATTGTCTGAAGCGACCAATTCTTCAGAAGTCTCCTTTCCTTGAGCCACCTGAGGTGCTACTTCTAGAGGAGAAGGTAATAATGAGATTATCGCGTCTAATAATTGACCTACACCTAGTTCGTGACCAGCTGCTGAACATAAGACTGGTACGAAAGATCCTGAAAGGACCACATTTCTTAAACCACGGAATAATTCATCCTCAGTTAAATCACCAGTATCCAGATATTTCTCGAGCAGTGCATCTTCACCTTCGGCAGCCGCTTCCATCAGTTCAGCTCGGGCGCTCTCAGCATCATTTTTATAATCTGAAGGGATCTCTTCAACTGCCTTACCATCTCCTCTAAACGCTTTCATCGTAATTAGATCAATAACACCTTTAAAATTCTGGCTTTCACCCCATGGTAGTTGGATTTTTACTAATCTTGCATTTATATTATCTGAGATCGATGATAGGGCTTTAGCGAAATTTGCATTGTCTCTATCCATTTTATTAATGACTATCATTCGGGGTAAATTAAATTGATTACAATACCTCCACGCAATTTCTGTCCCGACCTCAATTCCAGATACGGCATCTACTAAAACCAAGGAAGCATCTGAAACCCGAAGGGCGGATATAACTTCACCAATAAAATCGGGAAAGCCCGGGGTATCCAAAATATTTATTTTAATGTCCTTGTATTCTATCGGAAGAATGCTTGTGTATAATGAAATCTTTCGTCTGATCTCCTCTTCATCGTAATCAGAAGCACTAGCTCCATCCTCTATTTTTCCTAATCTTGTCGTTGCCGCTGAATGGTGCAGAAATGCCTCCGCCATCATCGTCTTTCCTGCACTCCCATGACCTACCAATGCAACATTTCGGATAAACTCTGTGGTGTACTCTTTCATTTTTGAATGACCTCTCTCGTTAGTTTATAAAATCCGAGTAGGTATTGTAAGAGATGTCTGGTGAATTGTCAAAGACAATCTATGATTTTGTAGTGAAAAATCTATTTACCTATAATACTTCACTTGACCGAAAGAAATTCAGGTGGTAAAATAGCTCTCTTCAATAAGCAACGCGGGGTAGAGCAGTGGCAGCTCGTCGGGCTCATAACCCGGAGGTCGCAGGTTCGAGTCCTGCCCCCGCTACTGTTTACAAAACGTCCAGAAATGGACGTTCTTAAATTAATCTTGGTTCAAACTCAATAATTGGATTAAATCGCTTAAGACTCCAATTTTCTTTTTTCTTCCGGTTGCATACTAATGGATAAAGAAGATTCAATCAAATAATACTATTGGCAAATTCGTACCGAGTTGAAAATCCTGGTAGATTCGGGATGTATCCAATCTTTATAAGGAGTACCCATGCGCATACAATTTAAGAAACGACAGAATATCTTTATCCGCCTGATCCATGATCAAGC